>JBJXGU010000253.1:0-3192 GCA_046160245.1 Bacteroidia bacterium | reverse complement strand
TCGTACATTCGTATCGATTCGTAATTCGTACATTCGTAATTCGTGCATTCGTATGATTCGTATGATTCGTAATTCGTACATTCGTAATTCGTGCATTCGTATGATTCGTATGATTCGTAATTCGTACATTCGTATCGATTCGTAATTCGTATCCTATTTAAACCCTTCGTTAACCCCCAACCCAAACAGCGCGAAATCATATTTTACAGGATCATTTTTATCCAATTTTCTTAAGTTAATCGTCAATTCATTTACTGCTTTCCAATCATCTTGCTTTCGTTCTAAAATTCCGAGTGCTCTTGCTACTCTTCCAGAGTGAATATCGAGTGGACAATACAAGTCTTTTGGTTTTATCTTTTTCCAAATGCCAAAGTCGACACCCGTTTTATCATTTCTCACCATCCAACGCAAATACATACAAATTCTTTTAGCGGATGAATTGCGAAGTGGATCTGCAATATGTTTTCCAGTTCGACCAGGAGCTGCAAATGATAAAATTTTCGTTCTTGCTGAGTGGATTGCTACAGATAGATCTTTTTTCTGTTGAATGCTTTCTGAAAAAACAGCTTCAAGACTTGAATGAGAGGTGTAGAGTGATTGCAAAGCTTTTAACAAGTACATGGCATCAATTCCATTGAATGTGCGATGTACAAAATCGCTAAACGATTTTCTTTCTTTGGAGGTGTGATTGCAGATAAAGTCATAGGGCTGATGATCCATTCTGCGCATCATTTCATTTGCATTCTTTAAAATCACTTTTCGCTGCCCCCAAGCGATTAAAGCAGTAAGAAATCCCGCTATTTCTCTATCTTCCTTTAGATGGAATTGGTGTGGAATGGAGATAGGATCATCTGCTATGAACGATGTCGTATTAAATTGACGTACTTTCTCGTCTAGAAATTCTTTCAGTTGCAGAGGGGAAAGTGACTTCATCAAGCAATGATATTGAAATTATTCTTTTCACACAAAAGAACAAGGCAAGTACTAGTGCCGTTTATACGTATTTAATAGTCCAAATAATCAAAGTTGTCTTTTTACTTAGAATAGTACTAACACTGACTTGTACTGAACTCATATTACATAAATTATGACGATATAATTCTTCGGATATTTACAATATAACTTTTAGTTTTAATTAAGATTCTAGTCCTATTTTACTTGTTACTTTCTTTTACGTGAAAAGAAAGTAACCAAAGAAAGCACGCCACCCAACACCAACCCATTTTTGCGGCTTCTGCTTTCTACTTTCTTTCGCAACAACTGAACAATCTTTTGTGCAATATCTTTGCTGCATCGGTTCAGCAAAAATCGGTTCGCGCTGTTGCCTGGACGACCTCCGCACTTTACCAAACGAAATTGCTTTTTATTATAATTTATTGCTTGAGTTATTCTTCCATTTATGTTTAAATAATTGGATTATATAGAATGTAGAAACGGTATACGAAAACAATAATTAAAATTTGAAACTGAGTATGTTATTTAGAACAGACTAGGAAGCACCTTCCGAAGTGAAATGCATATTGTAATAAAAAGTTTTAGCGCAGTAGGGGGAAGCAGACAAAGCAACATAATGAATTGAGTGTTTTCTACCACAAGAACCTCAGGCAGCAAATACAAAGAAAAATGGAGTATGCACCAATAGTGAAGGGCTTCCTTTTGGAAGCCCTTTCACCTTCCACCGGGTTAGAGGCTGGAACAACAAAACCCTTACTGAGAACAAATGTATATCGGCTCATAGCCCAAATCAAGGGACAAGATTAAGGCACATGGAACTTTAAAGCGGTTAAATATCCTAATTTAGTATTTTTAAATCCTAGTTAATAATTGTAAATCAATAAATTGAGACTGTTTTTTGACCTATTGTTTTGGATTAGTAATGATAAAAAGCAGGTGAATTCCTAATCAAGTAAAATGTTAAATAATTGATAAACAATATTAAATATTATTTAAAGGAACTGGGTAAAAAGACAAAGTCCCGCCATGGCGGGACTCGGTCTACACAGAAAAGCCAAAACAATTACTGTTGAATAACAAAAACCCTTTACTTCTGCTAAAGTAAATGGTCGATCTATCATATCAAGGGACAAAGAAAGTTGGCTTGGATGCTTTAAAACAGCCAAAATCAAACTTAGTGAATCGATATTTAATGTAAGTTGTTGATTTTAATATAGTAAAAATATCGCAAAAAATGCTAAAATAGGATATAATTGATTACTTTCGAATTAAATGATATTCTCCGTTCGCGTCTTGAATTAAAATATAGACAGGTGTGCTGTTGGAGCCAGTATTAATTGAATTACCACTAACTGATGTGTTTCCGACACCAAATACAACTCCAGTTTGCTGATCAATCACCACAATGCCACTCTCTGGATCTGAAGTGTTAATACCTAACGCCAATAAAAGAGCAATAATTATGTCTAACATGTTTTATATAAACTTATTCGTAAAGGTAGTTAAAATATGAGTAACCACAAAGTAATTTCTACATTAATCACAAACCTAACCAGCAACGAAGAAAATTCGTTTTTGAAGGATTTAGGTCAACGAACTGATTATGGCGGCAAGTTGTTGAAAATGTTTAAGTTAATAAGAAAGAAAAAAGGCATAGCTCAAGATGAGGTAGTAAAGTTGTTATATAATAATTTAGAAAAAAATAGCATCGAATCATATAGAAAGCTCTGCGAAAGGATACTGAATAAGTTGCTAAATGTAATTGTGAACTTTGAGAATTTTAAATTGGATAAGAAAAATTATTCTGTTTATTACTTTAATAAGGTTTTAGTGAATAGAAATATTCATTTGGTAGAAATATTAAAAACTAGAATGTTGCCTCATGATTGGATGATTAAGCAAATTCAAAATAATTTGAAAATTTGTTATGAATTTGAATTAATAGATGAGGGAATTATTATGGAAAAATACAATTTGTTTTTTCACTATAATGAAGGCGATTTAAATAAAATTGAGGCGATTCATCTTAATTTGAGACGTTGGACTCATTATTCATTACTTGTCAATAATGCTGAGTTATATATTTATAAGAATATAGATCACGTTCAACATAAATCTATTGATGATAAATCCAGAATTAAAGAGATTCAGTTAGCAATTTTAGATTTGGAAAAGTATTTTATGGAGTCTAAATTACAAACTATTAATTTTATTTTTTTAATGTTGAAATTGCAATTG
>JBJXGU010000252.1:0-7641 GCA_046160245.1 Bacteroidia bacterium | reverse complement strand
CACCCAGGCAATCGTGTTTTTCATGCAACACGGCTTGAATTATTTTTTCAGCTAAATCAAAATTAAAAGCACTGCTCAATCCTTTTTTTAGATAAGGCTGGATGTAAGTGGGGCCTTGTGTAATTTCTCCCACCATAAAAATTTTATCGCCTAATGCTTTTCTCAATTCTTGCCACCAAATCACATTGTCCTTTTCTCGACCAGGAGGAAAAATATGCATCGCCGCATCTAACCGTAACGCATCTACGCCTTTGTTGATCCAGAATTGTGATATGTTAATCATCTCCTGTCGCACTTCTGTATGATCAAAATTCCAATCTGGCATTCCCTTCCAGAAAAGTCCGTAATAACATTCATCTTTTGAACCAGTTTCTGGAACATGCCAATCTAATAAATTCAACTTCTTCACCTCTCGTGCATCCGTCCAATTAAAGTACGATCGATACTTATTGTTCTTTCCTTTCAATGCTTGTAAAAACCAGGGATGTTGTTCACTGCAATGATTAAAAACCATGTCTAACATTATTTTAATGTTATGTCGATGTGCTTCCTTAATCAACAACATAAAATCAGCCATCGTTCCGTATTCTGGATCTATCCCGTAATAATCAACTACATCATATTTATGATATGATGGTGCAGGATGAATGGGCGACAACCAAATGCCTTCTACACCTAATTCATGGAGGTAATCAAGATTGTTAATGATCCCTTTCAAATCACCAATACCATCGTTGTTGCTATCAGCGAAACTTCGAACGAAGATGGAGTACCAGATCATAATGTGTTGGTGAAAATAGTAGATTTTTGTATGATGGAACACAGATTTATTATGATGATGAAGATTTAATATGTTAAATTATTTTCAAAACCTGATTTGTAATTTTGAACGCGGATGACACGGATAAACCATCCTTAGCTTTAGCATTGGATGGTAAATCAGATTTTCACGGATATATTTGTCCTTAGTGAATAATTTCATTCGAAAAGTGCGGCTGGCCGTCCATAAA
This sequence comes from Bacteroidia bacterium, assembly GCA_046160245.1. Taxonomy (GTDB): domain Bacteria; phylum Bacteroidota; class Bacteroidia; order AKYH767-A; family OLB10; genus JAJTFW01. Next base: position 6,631 of record JBJXGU010000252.1, on the reverse strand, counting down.
AACAGAGTGAGAAACAATGTGAGAGCGAAGATAAATTTTATATATTTTCGCCTAATGCCTAAATCAAAAGAACCCACTCCGCGTAAATACGATTTCTCGTTTTTTGAGGATGTCCACGCCGTTGCTCGACTCATCCCTAAAGGAAGAGTTACTTCGTATGGAGCTATTGCAAAGTATTTGGGTGCAGCAAAGTCAGCGCGTATGGTGGGCTGGGCGATGAATGCCGCGCATGGTGTGACTCCTCCCGTTCCAGCGCAACGTGTAGTGAATCGCAACGGATTACTCAGTGGTAAGCATCATTTTGGAGAAGTAGATGCCATGGAAAAAATGTTGAAGAAGGATGGTGTGGAGGTGAAAAATGATCAGGTGGTGCGATTTAAGGAAATTTTTTGGGATCCGAAGCTAGAGTTGGATGAATTTTAATTTGATTTTTTAGAGAATGATGAATTCATAGGTGAACAGTAAATTAATTTATTGCAGAAAAATTTTTGAAGGGCAAACATTTTCACATGTGCTAATGCGTTAAGTTTGCATTGATTTTATGAAGAAAGTACAATTATGTCTTTCCGGTGGTGGTGCGCGCGGATTCGCTCATTTAGGAGTGGTGGAAGCGTTGTATGAAATGGGTATTGGCATTTCTCGTATTAGTGGCACCAGTGCAGGAGCCATGGCAGGTACTTTTTTGGCCGCTGGTTATGAACCCCGCATCGTGTTGGATCTGTTGATGAAAAATAAAATTTTCCGGATGTTTCGGGGGTCATTTAGTGGAGGACTCCTTCGAATGGATAACGTTGTTACTTTTTTAGATCAACATTTACCAGTTACTTTTGAGGAATTAAAATTCCCGGTGTATGTGGCGGTTACTGACTTGCTAACCGGAAAATTGCATTATCTGAATTCAGGAGATGTTAAGCCGATTATTTTAGGCTCCTGTTCTATCCCCGGATTATTTAAACCTGTAAAATATAAACAAATGCTCCTCGTGGACGGTGGTGTATTGAATAATTTACCCGTAGAACCTTTGCAAAAATACAAGGATCGTATCATCGGTGTTCATGTAAATCCAGTAGGCGAGCTCACAAAAATTTCCTCTACATGGTCGGTGCTGGAGCGCACTTTCCATTTATGTGTTTTTAGCAATACGGCCTATCGCGAAGCTCAATGTGATGTGCTCATTGAGCCGGCAGAGCTTAAAAACACAAAAGTTTTCGACTATAAAAAGGCCAAGGATTTTTATAAGATGGGCTATCAACAGGCCCTGCTTCAACGCGAGGAAATCCTGTTAAAACTTTCTAAATAACACTTCTTCAATTACTTGGCTAATAGCTCGGGTACAACTATCTTTGCAGAATAATTAATAAGTGCGAAGGGCACGTTTACTATGTCTCAAAATATTGAATTTAATAAGAACGAGGATAAAAATAAGTTACTTTCAAGTACGCTCACTCAACGATTGCAAGGCGTTTATCAAGGCGGAGGGAAGAAGAGTGCGGAGAAACAGAAGGAGAAAGGGAAACTATTAGCGCGTGAGCGAATTGCCTACTTGTTAGATAAGGACGCTCCACAAATTGAAATTGGTGCATTAGCCGCCGATGGAATGTACAGTGATGTGGGTGGTTGTCCTTCTGCGGGGGTGGTAGTCGTTATAGGTTATATTTCGGGTCGACAATGTATCGTAGTGGCTAATGATGCTACCGTAAAAGCAGGCGCATGGTTTCCAATGACAGCGAAAAAGAATTTGCGTGCTCAGGAAATTGCCATGGAAAATCGTTTACCAATCGTTTATTTGGTGGATAGTGCCGGTGTCTTTTTGCCGATGCAAGATGAAATTTTCCCCGATAAAGAACATTTTGGACGAATTTTTAGAAATAATGCAGTAATGAGTTCCATGGGCATTATTCAAATTGCAGCCATCATGGGTTCCTGTGTTGCCGGAGGAGCTTATCTTCCTATCATGAGCGATGAAGCGATGATTGTAGATAAAACAGGTTCTGTGTTTTTAGCCGGATCATATCTCGTAAAATCAGCTATTGGTGAAGATGTGGACAATGAAACGTTAGGTGGTGCCACTACGCAAAGTGAAATTTCAGGTGTAACGGATAATAAATTTCCCGATGATGAAAGTTGTTTGGATTATATCAAGCGCGTTTTTTCAAAGTTAGGTCGTTTGCCCGATGCTGGATTTGACAGAGCAGAAGCAGCCAAACCTAAGAAAGATGAGAAAGAAATTTTTGGCATTATTCCAGAGGCAAGAGATAAGCAGTACGATATGCTCGAAATTATTCATCGTTTAGTCGATAATAGCGAATTCGATGAGTATAAAGATAAATATGGTCAAACTATTTTATGTGGTTATGCTCGTATAGATGGATGGGCTGTGGGGATTGTTGCGAATCAGCGAAAAGTAGTAAAGAGCAAAAAAGGTGAAATGCAAATTGGCGGTGTGATTTTTAGTGATAGCGCCGATAAAGCCGCGCGATTTATTATGAACTGCAATCAGCGTAAAATTCCGTTGATCTTCGTACAAGATGTAACTGGATTTATGGTGGGATCTCGCTCGGAGCAAGGAGGAATCATTAAGGACGGAGCGAAGTTAGTAAGTGCAGTGGCAAATTCGGTGGTACCGAAGTTTACGATCATCATTGGAAATTCTTTTGGTGCTGGAAATTATGCGATGTGCGGCAAAGCGTATGATCCACGTTTGATCTTCGCTTGGCCCAGCGCACAAATTGCAGTGATGGGCGGAGCACAATCAGCAAAAACAATTTTGCAAATTCAAACGGCAACGTTGAAAGCAAAAGGAAAAGAATTCTCAGAGGAAGAGGAGAATGAACTCTTGAAAAAAATTACCGATCGTTATAATGAACAGATGTCGGCGTATTACGCAGCATCGCGTTTGTGGGTAGATGCAATTATTGATCCATTGGAGACTCGTAAGTGGATTTCCATGGGAATAGAAATGGCGAATCATGCACCCATCGAAAAACAATTTAATGTAGGTATCATACAGACGTAGTTTTTTATTAATTGAAGCATCCATCTAAAGAAGAAAAAAAGAATTGCATGGCAAATATCTTTGAGTTCAATGGTTATCGTCCCGTAATTCACGAGAGTGCATTCGTTCATCCCAATGCTACCGTTACAGGGAATGTAATTATTGGAAAGAAGGTGTACATTGGTCCGGGTGCAGCTATTCGTGGCGATTGGGGCGCTATTATTATTGAAGATGGATGTAACGTGCAAGAAAATTGTACGATCCATATGTTTCCCGGCGTAACTGTTCATCTAAAAGAAGGAGCGCATATTGGTCATGGCGCCATCATTCATGGTGCTATCGTTGGTAAAAATGTGTTGGTCGGAATGAATGCTGTGGTGATGGATCGAGTTATTATTGGCGATAATTCATTGGTAGGTGCATTGTGTTTTATTCCTGAAGGCATGCAAATTCCTGAGCGCAAAATAGTAGTCGGGAATCCGGCCAAAATCATCAAGGACATCACCGATGAAATGATTGCCTGGAAAACAAAAGGAACGCAATTGTATCAGCAACTTCCGGAAGAGTTATACAAAACACTAAAACCCTGCGAACCATTGCGTGAAATTCCAACCGATAGAGTCGTGCAAGATGCGAATTACAGTACCTGGAATCAGCAGAAAGAAAAAGATAGCTTGTAAGCCTTACTAAGAAGCAGTATATTTATAGTCAAATGAAAAAGTGGATCGGATTCGTATTTGTTTTTGCGTTGAGCGTTGCAAGCCTGCAAGCTCAAATTCCTGTGATCCTCCGAGTAACCGCTGCCGAACAAACCGATAGTACCGGCTGTAATTTTGTGCATGAGCTATGTAGGATAACATATAACGCCATCCTTACCGGAAATGTGAAGCTTTGGAACTCGTCTAATAAAGAATTCTATATTATCGCTCAAAGTTTGAAAGAGATTGATGCCAGTTCAGGCACTTCTTTTTTGAATCAGGAAGTAATTTTTATTTATGAAATGTGGGACAATGCGAATAAAGAATTAAAAAGTTCAACGAGTGGATTTTTATTTTCTAATCGAAATACAAAGGGCGATGATGTGGAATATGGGTATGTGGAATATAGTGATTTGGAAGAGTTTTTAATGCGCGAAAGAGTCAACACGAATGCCAACGGAAATTTTAATGCCAACCTGGCAAGTTTTCTGAATTCAAAAAATTATAATTATCAGTTTTTGCAATTTGCAGGAAAGGTGATTAATAATGTTAACGATTCGAAAAAAATTCGAGATGAATATATTGGTAACTTGAGGTTTAATGTCAGCGCATTTTCATTGAATCAAGTGCCCCAAAAGTTGGTTGTATGGACCTTGGATAAATTAACGGAATCGACAAGTGAAAAAGTGATTAATGGAAATGAGTTGTTGTCTGCAATTGGCGAATATCTAAAAAACAATCAAGAAGTATTTTATAATTTAGGTGGTGATAAATTGTCAAACTTTACACAGAAAAGCAAATGGAAGGTAACTAAGATTGAAGTGAGTGAACTTTGGAAGAAAGTAGGGGCGGAGTTGATGTATGATCCTTTGGGGCTCATCATCTATATAAACGATGCGCCATTAACAGAAATTCCGTATAAAGATATCCTGAAGCTCGATATAAAAATTAAAGATCAGCTACTCATCGATTTCATTCGTGCCAAAAATTTCAACTTCATTATTCGTAAAATCAATCAACAGGAAATTACGCGGAGTCAAGCTTATCTATACCAAAAAGCATTGGTGCAAAGCCCTTGGAATAAAGTGAGTTATTTTGTGGAGAATTATTAAACTTTGAATTCTGGTCGTCGCCCTGTTTATTTTTGTATTGAATTTGAGCCCTTTAATCATATTTTTTTTAAATTTGTAACATCACCCAAGAAGCACGTATAAACCCTTCTTAACCCACCATAAAATTTATAAAGATGACAAAAATCAAATTTGGAACTGACGGATGGAGAGCCATCATAGCTGAAGATTTCACAGTTGAAAATGTAGCCCGCGTTGCAGAAGGAACCGCCAAGTGGTTATTAAAGCAAAATGCGAAACCTAAAATTGTATTAGGTCACGATTGCCGCTTTGCAGGTCAACTCTTTTGTGAAACCGTAGCACGTGTGATGTGTACGCTAGGCGTGCAAGTAGACTTATCCAAAATATTTGTTTCTACTCCCATGATCTCTTTAGGCGCTGTGAAGCTGAAAAAAGATTTAGGAATCATCATCACCGCAAGTCACAATCCTCCCTCATACAATGGATTTAAATTGAAAGGATCATTCGGTGGACCTTTACAGCCTTCTTTAGTGGCTGAAATAGAAGATTTGATTCCCGAGAAATGCACTGTGAATTATGCTTCCATCGACATTGCCACTTTAGAAGCCAATGGTTCATTGAAGTATGTTGATCTTGAAACGATGTATTGCGATCACGTAGAAGCCAACTTTGATCTCGATGCCATAAAAAAATCAGGATTGAATTTAGCTTTTGATGCCATGTATGGTTCCGGACAAAATGTGATGAAGCGCTTGATGCCTGATTTAACATTTTTGCACTGCGACTATAACCCATCTTTCATGGGACAAGCGCCAGAGCCCATTCATAAAAACCTAACTGAGTTTTCTAATTTAATTAAGAACAGCGGAAACATTGATTCTGGTTTAGTGACCGATGGTGACGCGGATCGTTTAGGATTTTACGATGGCAAAGGAAATTTCGTCGACTCGCATCATATCATTTTATTGTTGATTCACTATCTGCATAAGTATAAGGGTTTGGGCGGAAAAGTGTGTGTAGCGTTCTCAGCAACACCTAAAGTAGAGAAGTTATGCAAACACTATGGGCTCGAAATTGAGACCGTTAAAATCGGTTTTAAATACATTGCTGAAATTATGATACATGAAGATGTATTATTAGGTGGAGAAGAGTCGGGCGGTATTGCCATTAAAGGACATATTCCAGAGCGCGATGGTATTTGGATGGGTCTCACCATTTGGGAATTCATGGCCAAAAGTGGAAAAACATTAAATGATTTAATTGACGAAGTATATGCCATCGTTGGCCGTTTTTCATTCGAACGAAACGACCTTCACATCAAAGAAGAAATCAAACAAAAAGTATTGGCCAATTGCAAGTCGGGCAATTATTCCAACTTCGGTAAATACAAAGTTGCCAAAGTAGAAGATCTTGACGGCTACAAATACTTTTTTGAAAACGGCGATTGGCTCATGATTCGCGCCTCAGGCACAGAACCCGTTTTACGCACCTACGCCGAGTCGGGAACAAAAGAAGCCGCCTTTGACATTCTTAACGACGCGAAAGCAACGTTGTTAAATTAATTCCGATAATCCATTGATAAATCAATGTCAGCACGTAGGGCAAAAAATCAAATGACTTTTTTGGGTTAATCCAAACTCACAAAATATAAAAGCAACATGGTTTAGGACTGTGTTGCTTTTTTTTAATACAAACGAGAGTGAAAAACTTAACCCGCTCTTTTCATCACCTTGTTTGCCACCTGTTCTTTATCGGTAATCAATTGCACAAAATAAATTCCAGAAGAAAATGCATTCATGTAAATTTGGGTGGTGTAATAACCTCCATGAATATTATCAATCTTTTTT
>JBJXGU010000251.1:0-5316 GCA_046160245.1 Bacteroidia bacterium | reverse complement strand
GAAAAATACATGCACTTGATGGTGTATGGAGAATACATTCAATCACCACAAGTAAAGTTAGCCGCAAAATTAGCAAGTGTAATTCCATCCCTCGACAGTATTTACTTCACCAACAGCGGAACAGAAGCCATTGAAGGTGCTATTAAATTAGCACGACGATATACAGGAAGAAAAAAAATATTCTCCTTTAAAGATGCGTATCATGGTTCTACCAATGGTGCTTTGAGCTTAATGAGCAATGAATATTTCAGTGCACCTTTTCACCCTTTATTACCAGAAGTATTTCATCTTACGGCTGGCAATCATCAAGAGTTAATTAACATCGACACAGAAACAGCAGCCGTGTTTGTAGAGATTATTCGAGGAGAAGCTGGAGCCGAAGTAGTGGATCCCAAATTCCTGCAAGACTTACGGTCGCGGTGTACCGAAGTAGGTGCACTGTTAGTTGTTGATGAAATTCAAACTGGGTTTGGACGTACAGGTCCTTTCTTTGCTTCACAAGGTGTGAATATTATTCCCGATGTTTTAGTTATCGCAAAAGGAATGGGCGGCGGAATGCCCATCGGTGCTTTCATGAGCAATAAAAAAATAATGGATGCATTAAGTGACCAACCTGTATTAGGACATATCACCACCTTTGGAGGAAATTCGGTTTGTTGTGCAGCTTCATTGGCCACCTTCGATGTGATTCAGTCTTTAAAAACTGAAGAGCGTATTCCCAAATTAGAATCCATCGTAAGAAAAACATTAGTTCATCCAGCCATTCAAAACATTAGTGGTAAAGGAATGTTGCTAGCCCTTGTTTTCTCATCGGATGAATTTGCACAAAAAGTTATTGCAGCATGCATAAAAAAAGGTGTAATCACCGATTGGTTCCTCTTTGCTGCAAACCGACTACGGATTTGTCCTCCGCTCACCATAACAGAAGTAGAATTATTGGCGGCATGCCAAGTCGTTTTAGCAGCCATCGACGAGTGCTATCAGGTTGATTTATAGAAGGTCGCACAATAACTCCTCAAAACTTCATATAGCGCATTTACATTTGCGTTTCTTATCTTTGTAATGTAAATGTGCAGAGAGTAAAGAAATCCCAAAAAAATTTATTCGGTTATGAACGTACTAATTGTAGAAGACGAACGCTCCTTGTCGCACGAAATGGAAATTTATCTTTCCCGACAAAATTTAAACTGTGATGTAGCTTTTAACGGAAAAAGTGCATCCGATAAAATTCACGCCAATTCTTATGATTTCGTCCTTCTCGATTTAGGCTTGCCTGATATGGATGGTCTGGATTTATTGAGAGAATCTAAAAAAGCAGGTATTGAAAGTTCATTCATCGTGTTAACAGCACGCAGTGAAGTAGAAGATAAAATCACTGGTCTCGATTTAGGTGCCGATGATTATATAGCAAAACCATTTTCATTAGCAGAACTACACAGTCGCATGCAAGCCATTTTACGTCGCAAGCACGGACTTAAATCCAATGTAATGAGTGTTCATGATTTCGACATCGACATTCAAAATCGCACGGTACATTGCAAAGGCAATAGCATCAATCTTACTAAAAAAGAATTTGATCTTTTACATTATTTAGCCTTACATAAAAACAGAGTGTTGACACGTATTCAACTCACCGAACATATTTGGGGTGATGTTTTAGAAGATGATTACGAATCGAATTACATTGATGTGCATGTAAAAAATTTACGCAAGAAATTATCCGCACAATCCAGCGTAGATTGGTTTGAAACGGTACGTGGTGTTGGCTATCGAGTAAACGCATAAGCATTTGACTGCTCCACAACACCGCCCTAAAAAGTCGATGACCATACAGGTCAAGTTTGCGCTTTACAATGCAGTTTCCAAAGCGCTCATCATTTTAGCTTTTATGACGTTGTTGCCGATATTGGTAGAAAGAATCGTTTATGAACATATCGATAAAAGGTTAGTCGCCAGAAGTGAACGTATTCTTCTTACTGTAAAACGCGGTAGTATTGCCGACATCGTTCGCGAACAAGATTGTAGTTTTGAAAGTTACAATATTTTAAAAGAAGAATTTGTTGCCATCTATCCCATCACCGACCCTTTGAAAATGAACAATGGGACTCAAATTAGAAATGAGACTTGGAGCATTGAAGGAGAAAAACTACAACATCGCATTATTAGTCGGCCCTTTTTATACGACAATCAAATGTACGAGCTGAATATAGGTGAAGGTATCAGCACCATCGACGAATTAAAATCCATTATACAACGCTTTCTCTTGGTCATGATGTTAGGGGTAATCTTGATTTCACTCTTCATCGATCTAGCTTTCGCTCGTTTACTTTTAAAACCATTGAACAGCATCATCAGCACGAAACTTCTTCCAGTGCCGTCGCCGGCCTATTTTAATTTTACTCCCATTCCAAGTTCAACGGCAGAATTCAATCAACTCGACAATCGAATCAATGAGATGATGCACAAATTAAAAGACACATTTCAAATCGAAAAGGAGTTTATTAGTAATGTGTCTCACGAGCTACAAACACCCATCAGCATCATTCAAAATCGTTTAGAGAACATCATAAACGAAGGGAATTTATCTGATGAATTACTCATCAAACTTTCCGATTCACAACGTACGTTGAATCGAATGAGTAGAATTATTAAGGCGCTACTATTAATTTCGAAGATTGAAAATGATCAGTACCTCAAGCAAGATACCATTGGTGCTATTGAATTGATGGACGAAGTGCTCGAAGAAATTGAAGAGCGTTTATCAGAAAAGAACATTACGCTCCATAAATACTTTTACGACGATTACAACATCACTCAATGCAATCGCACATTACTTTTTACCATGATGACGAATTTGATCAACAATGCCATCAAGTATAACAAAGAAGGTGGAAGCATCGACATTTATACTCGCGTCAAAGACGGTAAATTTCAAATTGAAATTAAAGACAGTGGAATTGGGATTGACAAAACAGATATCAACGGAATTTTTGATCGATTCAAGCGACTTAATAAAAACAAGGCGGATGGATATGGATTAGGTTTACCACTCGTAAAAACCATAGCTGGATTTCATAAAATTGAAATTATTGTTGATTCTATTCCTAATGAAGGAACGGAGTTTACGTTGAGATTTTAGTTGTGATGAGATATTGGTCGCAAAGCTTCGCGATTGGTTGTTGGATGCGATGAATAATTTATCAATACCACAAATTTATTTTAGCAAATTCTCTTCAGTGATTTTATTATCGACGCTTTACATATTTTGGTTTATTTCGTGAACCCCAGCGGGGTTCCACCTTATTAGCTAAGCGAAAAAACAATTACAACCCCAACCCCAGCGGCGTTGAGCATCGGCGTTTGGTCCCGAATGGTTGTGTGACCCCGCTGGGGTCAGGATAAAAAAAATGCAATTCGTTTCTAATAAGGTTTGACCCCGATGGGGTCGTGTCGAATTTATAATTAAATGAAACTTTATTCTTTCATTTTAATAATTGCCTACCTTTAGATCCACATCCAATAATCGATGACTCGCCAACTCCTGCTTTTTATTTTATTCACGACGTCTGTTTCCGCTCAATTCACCATCGCTATTGGGTATTTGGAAGAAGCTAGACACTAGAACCTAAAAATAAGTATCCACAGCAAACTCGAATTGTTCAATAAATATTTTTTTAAAAGCGTTTACATTATTCTGCTCGTAAAACACCAGCAATGCTTTTTTATAATCGATTGAATCGACCGTTCGAAATGAAATTGGACAGAAATTATAGTTAATCAAAATAGCATTACTTAAAATTCTGGCAGTTCTTTTATTTCCATCAACAAATGGTTGTATGTATGAAATAAGAACTAGCGCTAAGAATGCTTTTTCAAAAACACTTTCCTTTGCATTGATGAGTTTACATAGCTCAAAAATAGCTTCCTCAATTTGATGTGCATTATCTAAAGGAGTATACTTCGTTCCTGTTATTCCAACTTTCCGATTTCGAATATGAGTAGGTACACCTAAATCTTTAGTTAACATTAAATGCAAGTCTTCTATTTTTCGAATATTTAAAGGTTGTGCAAAATCACGATGTTCCATTAAGAAATCCAAAGTTGCTTTATGATTTAAAAGCATCACCGCTTCATCTTTCGATTTACCAGCAGCGGTTTGCTTCTCATTCAACAATCTTTCTGTTTCAAGCAAAGAATAGGTATTCCCTTCAATCTGCGAGGACTTCCAACTAAGATCTATAGCCAATCTTTCAAACTCTAATTCATATTCCTTACTTGACAATTTTGCAATCCTCTCCTTAAAGTGAACTTGCAATTGCGTTAAATGAGTAATTTCATCTTCGTTAAAGACATCAATATTCTTTAAAAGTTCAGGAATCAATCTAAAATTATATCCTGATTGAATAACTCTTTCATCAACTTCTTTTAAAAAATAAGTTTCCAAATTCACTTTTGAGAAGATACCATGAACTTCACTAATACTATATTTAGTTGCTCGACCTTTTCCGATCTTCGAAATCAATCGTTCATTTTCTAAATCTACCAAAGCTCTTTTCAGGGTAGAATAACTCCAAGACATACCAATCCCATCAAAAATATCCTTTGATGAACGAATCGGATTTTTACTCAAAAAATTAATAATTTCCTTTTGAAGCTCCATTTTTAGACAATTAACTCATCATTTAAAGCTCAAATATAATACATTCAAAGCTCAAAAATGCAATAAAATGACCTTAAAATCGATAAATATTGACCTTAATACGAATTAAAGCTCAAATTGTTGCATCCAAGTACTAATATTGACCCGTTCCTAACAATACCAATGTACAGGCTTCTTCAAAAGGAATTCCGGCTTTTTTAAGCATAGATTGGAACAACTCATCTTCAGTTCCCGGATTAAAAATAACGCGTTGCGGTTTTAAGCTAATTACATATTCACGAATATTTTCTTGATGATTGGGACCCACGTACAATGTAACGGTATGGATATCCGAAAAAGATTGATGATTAGTAAAAATATCTACATCCCCTACTCTACCTGCTTTTAAACCCAAAGCCTCAACAGGATGATCATGTTCTCTCAATCGATTGATGGCTAAAAAAGAGTAGCGTGATGGATTTGTAGAAGCTCCTACAACCAGCGTTTTTTTCTTCATGATATTTCGATGTAATCGAGATCCTTAGAAAAGGTTTCTTTTAAACTGAATATTGCAATCATCGCCAGTGAGATGCAAATTCCACCAACCACCAATGCGCTATTCACTGCACCCATACTTATCTCTAACGTTTTAAATCCAAGAATGATGGGAACAACCG
>JBJXGU010000250.1:0-4231 GCA_046160245.1 Bacteroidia bacterium | reverse complement strand
ATACTAGCTTATTTGATAGGCGCGGCTGCAATTAATCATGAAAGATCTCAACTTCTTTCTTTGTTGTATTCCGCCTTCTTCATAATAAGTTTTATTATTTATGTTCCGTTCATGAGTCAGTCCCTTGACCTGAAAGATTATAGAAGATTGCTGAAGACGGTTTTTCTTATCTATTTAATTGGCTTGTTAATCGGTCAATACTATGTCTATACAAACAATTTTGCTCCACTTCCCAATCAATCCGGGTATCTAATACATGGCTCTTGGGGTGCACTTACAGAATTTGGTTCTTTTCGTTACTACTCCTTTTCCTCTGAGCCCTCTTACGCTGCATTTGTTGTAATCGTTCTCTATTATTCATATATCACACTTGACGGACGAAAGGGTTCCCTGTTTCAGGGTGAGAATTTGTATCTATTCATTATTCTAGTATATATGATCTGGTCATTCAAAAGTTCATACGGAATTCTTTTATTGAGTCTAATTATAGTGAGTTATTTTGGCCTTACAAAGACTTCTGTGTTAATGTATTTATTTTCAATCAGCGCAGTGGTAATATACTTAATGATTGGAAATGAATCTGGACCGGTTAAAAGAGTAATTGACATAATCCAAAAAATTGATTTTGGAAATATCCATAACCTTTCCAATATTGATTTCAGTGTATACTTTCGGATTGCACCTCTTCTTCACTACATACGAATATTCGATTTTGCGGATGCAGGCTTTTATATAGGGCACGGAGCGGCAGCATCAAGGAAATTTATTGTTCCGGAGACTTATCTAGCTTATGAGGGAGACTATTTAGGTGGATTCATACCTGCTTTTTTTTATGATTATGGCATTATTGGCACAAGTTTGATATTGGCTTTCATTAAAAAATTACTCCCCGGCATATTTTCCATTCCTACGGCTATCATCGCCTTGGTCTTATTTAACGCAAATATTAACACACAACTTTTTTGGCTAATTCTTACTTGCTTAGCGCTAAATAAATACTTCCAATTGGAATTAAAGCATGAAAACCGGGCCTTGGAGAGGGCTTAGAATGGGATGAAGGGGAAGATCAGATTACTTGTCGATGGTCATTGGTTCGACCACCAACACGAAAGCACAGCTGTTTTTTTAAAAGGACTATATTCTCAATTACTTCGGGATAATGACTTTGAAATTTTTATTGCGGCCTATGATATAGAAAAATTAAAGAAGGAGTTTGACAACTCAAGTAAAATTACTTACCTCAAGTTGACCTCCTCTTCAAAATACTATCGTCTGCTTTTTGATTTTCCAAGAATCATTCGCAAAAACAAAATTGATATTGCGCATTTTCAATACATCGTTCCATTTCTGAAGACAACAAAAGAGATTGTAACAATTCATGATATTCTTTACAAAGATTTTCCAGCCTATTTTCCATTTGGATATAAACTGAGGAATAATGTTTTCTTTAGGCAATCAGCCAAACGGGCTGACTTAATTACGTCCGTTTCTAATTACTCCATCAAGGCAATACATAAGTACTTTCGAATTCCAATTGACAGAATACATCTTGTGCCCAATGGTGTTTCAAAGGACTTTTTTACAACACCTGACTTTTCAAATGTTCGGGAAACTTTTAGTCTGAAAGATTTCATCTTATGTGTAAGCAGAATAGAGCCTCGGAAGAATCATCTTTTTTTAGTTCAGGCCTATTGTGAACTGGAGCTATGGAAAAGTGATATTCAATTGGTTTTAGTAGGACGACAGGATATTAAAGTCAAGGAGTTGGATACATATCTGGATTCACTTTCAGATTCCGTCAGAAAAAATATAATTCGATTGGAAAATGTCAGTCTGGTGGATTTAAAAAATCTATACCAACAGGCCAAAGTAGTTGTATATCCTTCTTTGGGCGAGGGCTTTGGAATCCCTCCTTTAGAAGCGGCAGCGCTCAAGGCGAGGGTTTTATGTTCTAACGCAACAGCCATGTCGGATTTTTCTTTTTTTAGGGAGTCGCTCTTCGATCCCCATGATTTGGAAGCATTTAAGACAAAGCTCATTGATAATTTGATATTCGTTGATTACAATGAAAGCACCCGTATTTCCGGGGAGATAAAGACAAGGTACAATTGGGAGACTATTGCCGGACTCTTTGCGAATGAGGTGAAAAAAGCATTTAAAACATAGTCAGTTCGTTTGGCCTCTTTGACTAACCAGAACGGTAAAAAAAAGTGAGAAGAAAACTATTCCTTTATTGACTTCAAATATCGACTCTGAGAGCGTAAAGCAAAACGTAGTAGCTAGAAATAATGTCAATGCAAAATTCTTGTACTTTAGTGAGTTTATCATGCTTAAGATAAATACTAAACTCAGTATGAACACCCCCCCCAGTCCCAGTTGCATAAAAGTTTGTATCCATTGATTGTGTGGATTAAAGTCTTTGTACCCTCCGGCATCAAGGTTGTGAATTTTGTAAATTTCATTTAGATAATCTTGGGCGTCACCGGTTCCCATGCCAAAAAGGTAATTCTTATCTTTGATCATGTGGTTGATTGCAATTTTCCAGAAGGTAAGTCGTAACGTAAGCCCCGTGAAGGGCTCGTTATAGGAGAACTTATCTTTTTCGATAATCTCGGTTTTTTCTTTCAGATCAATAAATCGATCAAGCGTAGTGACGTTGGAAGAAATAAATAATATTGCAATAAGGGAAATAGAAAAAAAGCAAACGGCAATAAGTTTGTAATTTCTGATTTTGAAAATTATAAAAACAGAATACCCAATGAGAAATGAAAGAATACCCATTTTTGAGGATACAATTGTTAAAATAGCCAGACCATAAGCGGGAAGTAAAAAGAGTGCGATGAATTTCCAAAATAGACTAAGCTTGGTTTCCCAAAGTTCATAGCTGAGGCAAAGAACTGTGAAGGAGAAATAAAATGAATAATAAACATAATTATAGGGAATGAAACTCTCGAAATTAAATGCATCTTTATCATTTCCAATGTAGTACCTAAAGGCGGCTAAAATTAGAAACCCCACACTACTCACCAATGAAATCAATCCCGTTCCTATTCTAAACTTATGCATATCTATTGACGTAAATTGCCCTAATAAAGGACTTGCCAGAAGTGGAATTACGAAGAGACTTAATTTCTTTTCCAAATCGAAAAGGCCCTGTTTTGAATTTTCAGTATACAATAGGCCAATAACATGTAAGAGAAAGAAGACAATAAGAACAACTACCGGCTTGTTTAGAGAAAAGGAACGGAATAAATTCTGCCTTATGAGAAGGAAAATACAGAATACTAAAAGAAGAGCCAACAAATAATTAACGAGTAAAGAGGGTAACAAAAGGGCACCATAGATAAGATAAACTATCAGAAGTAATGTATTATTTTTGTTCAAGTCAAATTTATTCATAAGTCGTTTTTCATGAGAATAGCAATATTAGGTACTCGGGGAATACCTAACAATTATGGAGGGTTTGAGCAATTTGCAGAGTACTTATCACTTGGCTTGGTTAAAAGTGGTCACGAGGTCACCGTTTATAGTCCTCATTTTCATCCTTTTGATAAGAATGAATTTAATGGTGTAAAGATCATACATATTTATAGTCCTGAGACTTTGTTGGGGGGCTTTGCAAATTTTATCTATGATTTTTTGTGCTTGAATGATGCCTACAATACAGGTTTTGATATAGTTTATGAATTAGGGTATGGCAGCTCTGCAATTTCCTACTTTCTATTGCAATTTAAAAAAAGAAGAGCCATTCTAATAACCAATATGGACGGCTTGGAATGGAAGAGACAGAAATGGAGTTGGATCGTGCAATGGCTGACTAAAAAATCGGAGAAGATCGCAATCCGTTTCTCAGACCACTTAGTATCCGACAATATTGGAATCCAAAATTATTATTTAGCGGCTCACAAAAAAGAGTCTGTTTTTTTACCTTATGGAGCGGAATTGATAAATGAGTTCGAAGAACATGTCCTGAATCAGTATCAGTTAAGGACAAAGGAGTATTTTCTTCTAATCGCTCGTCTTGAGCCTGAAAACAATATTGAACTTATTATAAAGGGCTACCTTATCTCCAATGCCCCCTGTCCATTGATCATTATTGGAAATGTAGGAAATCGGTACGGAAGATATTTAGTCGAGAATTATAAATCCAAAAAAGTAGTTTTCTTGGGAGGGATTTATAATAAGCAAGCAATTGATTCTCTTAGGCACTTTTCAAAAGCCTATTTGCATG
>JBJXGU010000249.1:0-2612 GCA_046160245.1 Bacteroidia bacterium | reverse complement strand
TTTCAACGATGCCAGTACTTCTTATTTCCATCGTTCTATTGGAGGATATCACGGAGCGAAATTGAAGAAAAATTTATTGTATTCGTTTTACATCTGTGGAGGATTAACTTTATTATTTGCATTGCTTCCTGGACTGTTTTGTGATTTTCAAGGGCAAAGTGATGAGCAGTTAAAACAATATGATTGGTTGTTGACTGCTTTAAGACAAGATCGTGAGCATGCATTAACTTCGGATGCATTTAGATCTTTCTTTTTTATTGTATTAACTTTCGGTTTGATGTTTTTTTGGTTAAAAGATAAATTGAAGCTTTCCGTAATGCTGCCCCTCATTGCTATTTTGATACTTACTGATATGTGGACTGTTGATAAGCGTTATTTAAATGATAGCCATTTTACGTCTAAAACAAAGGCAGAACAACCTTTTGAAATGACACCTGCCGATGAACAAATTATGCAAGATAAGGGCTACTATCGTGTCATGAATACTTCCGTAAGTACTTTCAACGATGCCAGTACTTCTTATTTCCATCGTTCTATTGGAGGATATCACGGAGCGAAATTGAAGCGTTATCAAGAGTTAATTGAAAACCAGATTAGCAAAGGGAATATGAATGTGTTAAATATGTTGAACGCAAAATATTTCATTGTTCGTAATCCCGAAAATCAGTCTCCCATGGTGCAAATGAATCCAGGAGCATTGGGTGCAGCATGGATAGTGAGTGATTGGAAAGTAGTTCCGAATTCGGATGCAGAGATAAAAGAGTTGGATAGTCTGGATACCAAAACAACTGCAGTAATTGATCAACGATACACGGCTGATATAAAGAATGCGCAGAAAGGTGTTGACTCTACTGCAAGTGTAACTTTAATTCCTAAAAATGGAAAAGTAGCTCCCAATTATCTCGAATATGAAGTAACTGGAAGTAAAAATAATTTAGTTGTGTTTTCTGAAATTCATTATCCCATTGGTTGGGATGCGTATTTAGATGGGAAATTAGTTCCGCATGTTCGAGCAAACTATGTGTTAAGAGCCATGGAAATTCCTGCTGGAAAACATAAAGTAGAATTTAAGTTTGAACCTGCGGCTTACAAGTACGGAGAAAATATTTCCTTAGCAAGTTCTATACTTTTATTGCTTTTGTTTGCAACGGCTTCTTATGTTGAATTGAAAAAGAAAGCATAAACCCAAATGAATTTGAAAAAAGTGCTCGTCATCACCTACTACTGGCCACCAAGTGGTGGAGCAGGGGTGCAACGATCACTTAAGTTTGTAAAGTACCTCTCGCAAATGGGGTTTTCTCCTATCGTGTTAACGGTGGATGAAACAAAAGCAAGTTATCCGTTGAATGATCATTCTTTAATGAAGGAAGTTCCGGAGAATGTGAAAGTAGTTAGAACAAATTCATTTGAGCCATTAAATATTTTATCTTCTCTGATTGGAAAGAAGAATGTTCCTTATGGCGGTTTCGCCAACGCGAATAAAGAATCGAAAAAGCAAAAATTGTTGAGATGGATTCGAGGTAATTTTTTTATTCCAGATGCGCGTGTTGGCTGGACAAAGTATGCTGTAGAAGAGGCAAGGAGGATTATTAAAGAAGAAAAAATTGATTGTATTTATATTTCGAGTCCGCCGCATTCTTCTCAATTGATCGGTTTGAAATTGAAGAAAGAATTTCCTGCCGTTCGATGGGTAGCAGATTTGCGTGATCCATGGACCGATATTTATTACTATAAAGATTTATTGCATGGCGAGCGTGCTAAGAAAAAGGATGCGGAATTCGAGAAGCGAGTGCTGGAGGAAGCAGATTCGATTATAGTGGTGAGTGAACCCATCAAATATTCATTTCTAAAAAAATCGGTTTTAATTATTCCCGATAAAATTCAAGTATTGCCCAATGGGTATGATGAAAGCGACTTTAAATCAGGAGTTGTGACATCTAACGAAGAATTTACGATTACCTATGTAGGCACGATGGCAGATTCATACCATCCTGAAGTATTTTTTAATGTTTTCAAAAAGTTAGTGTCTCAATATTCTGATCGAAAAATTCGTTTTAAATTTATTGGAGATGCACCTTGGACTCTAAAGAAAATGGTGGACGGATTAGGACTCGAATCGTATTGTGAATGGGGTGGACATATCAGTCATGATGAAGCCGTAACTGAAATGCAAAAAGCCAATGCATTGCTTTTAATCATTCCAGATACTGCAGGTGCTAAAGGTATTTTAACAGGAAAATTATTTGAGTATTTGGGTTCGAAACGATTCATCATAGGTTTAGGACCCAAGCATGGTGACGCAGCTGCTATTTTGCGTGAGTGCAATGCTGGTGAAATGTTTGAGCGCAATGAAGAGAATGAGATGTTTGCATGGCTGTGCGAGAAAATGGATTTGTGGAAGAGTGGTAAGGAATATGCATTGATAAATGATTCCATCAAAAATTATACACGAGAAGCGCTGACCAAGCGATTGGCGACATTACTGCGTACTGCGTAGGTTGTACGTCAAATTGTGTGATGAGTAGTTTGTGGCAGAAGCAGAATATATAATGTAAATAAGTGTTGACCGAAGCAGTATTATTAGATTCAAAATAAAAAATTTATATGTGTGG
>JBJXGU010000248.1:0-3017 GCA_046160245.1 Bacteroidia bacterium | reverse complement strand
TATCAAGAGTTCGGATTAGAATACACCATCTTCCGTTTCTTTAATACTTACGGTCCTAAACAAAGTACTGATTTTGTGATGTCGAAGTTTCTGGAAGCAGCAATGGCCAATAAGGAAATTACCATTTATGGTGACGGTAGTCAAACAAGAACGTTCTGTTATATCGACGATAATATTGAAGCATGCCTCAATGCGTTTTATCAAAATTTAATTGTTAATGAGGTAGCAAATATTGGATCGGATTATGAGATCACCATGCTCGATCTTGCAGATAAAATTATTAGAATTACGAAATCAAATTCCAAAATTGTTTTTCTTCCCGCGTTGAAAGAAGGGGATATGACACGTCGTTGCCCTGACATTTCCTTGATGAAGGAATTATTGCAAAGAAAGTTAACTCCACTCGAAGAAGGTATTCAGCGCCTCATCGATGCTAAACATTCCGTTTCCGTATAATGATTGATTCTGTTGAGCAACTTCAGAAGGAAGTAGAATTTCAACTGAGTCAACTCGATTTTCCTCAACAACCTGTATCGCTTTATGATCCCCTGCGATACATGCTTTCATTGGGTGGAAAGAGAATGCGTCCCATCTTGGTTTTGTTAGCCAATGATTTGTTTGCTGGAAAAAAAGAGAGTGCAATCCCTGCTGCTTTAGCCGTAGAGGTGTTTCATAATTTCACGCTTTTGCATGATGATATTATGGATAAGGCGCCGTTGCGAAGAGGAAAACCCACTGTTCATCAAAAATGGAATTCTAATATTGCTATTCTTTCCGGTGATGCGATGTTTGTGAAATCTTGTCAGCTGATTACGCAAACCCCTATTTCGGCTATGCCTACCGTTATGAACTTGTTTTTGAAAACAGCACTCGAAGTTTGTGAAGGGCAACAATACGATATGGATTTCGAAAGTCGGAATGATGTTGGGGTGGATGAGTATATCGAAATGATCAAACTAAAGACCGCAGTTCTTGTAGGGGCGAGTCTGGGTATGGGTGCGCAAATCGCAGGAGCAAAGGAAGAAGAAGTCAACCATATTTATGATTTTGGTGTTAATCTCGGGATCGCTTTTCAATTGCAAGATGATATTTTGGATGTGTACGGCAATGAACAGAAGTTTGGAAAACAAGTAGGTGGAGATATCATCGCTAACAAAAAAACATTTTTATTGCTCTCCGCACTTAAAGATGCTTCAGGCCAAACTGCTATCGAATTGCAAAAATGGTTAGCGTATGATGGCACTGATAATGCATCGAAAGTAGAAGCAGTAAAGAATATTTACGAAACACTACACGTAAAAGAGTGTGCAGAAAAAAAGATGGATGAACTTTATACAGAAGCACTTTCTCATCTCGACGCCCTTCCCATCAACCAAGAACGCACTTCCGCATTACGAAAACTTTCTTCGATGTTAATGCTTCGGGAAAGTTAGGAGAATAGGAGAATAGGAGAATAGGAGAGTAGGAGAGTGAGTGGGAGAGTAGGAGAGTAGGAGAGTAGGACGCGATAGAGTTCAAACTAACAGCCAACATCGAAGCCATCAAGCATCAATCCAACATCCAGAAGCCAGAAGCTAGAAGCTAGAAGCCATTTCCGGTCTTCCTAACTCACGCAAATGTTTAATGTGTGCATTGATTGCCGAAAGTACCGTTGGATACTCAATGTACTTCACATTAAACTCCTGACAAGTTTCTCTTACCAATTTGCTAATTGCAGGATAATGCACATGCGATATACGTGGAAATAAATGATGCTCCACTTGAAAATTTAATCCGCCCATGAACCAACTTACAATTTTATTTTTCGTTGCAAAGTTTGCAGTAGTATGCACTTGATGTAATGCCCACTCTTCTTCAATTTTATTTGAATTCGGATCAGGAGTTGGGAATTGACAGTCACCAACCACGTGTGCTAACTGAAACACCACCGCAATGGTTAATCCAGTTACAAATAAAATTACACTGTAACCAATAACCGTTGCTACCCATCCTTTTAAAAATATAGGCAAACCAATAAACAAACCTAAGTAAGTTAACTTAGTAATCCAGAATCCAAAATGTTCTGAAAGTTTCATTTTACGAATCGGTGTTGGTCCAATCTTTCGAGTGAAGTACTTATGGAAATCCATCCAAAAAATCCACATGAAGTAAGTTGCTCCGTAAAGTAGAAACCAATACACATGTTGGAAACGATGGAACCAATATCTTTCTTGCTGCTCATTAACACGCATGAATGGCTTCACATCAATATCATCATCCACTCCATCAATGTTTGTGAAAGTATGATGTACAATATTGTGTTTTACTTTCCACATGAAACTTGAACCGCCCATTAGATTCAAAGAATACGACATTAATTTATTAACGCGTTTGTTGGTAGAGTAAGAGTCATGCGCTCCATCATGCATTACATTGAAACCAATACTTGCAAATGTTAATCCCATCAACCCACAAAATACGATCGACAACCAAATTGGCAAATTGCCAAATACTAAAACCGAGTAAACAAGGATCGCTGCAGAAACTAAGATGATGGTCTTAGAATAAAGCTTGAAGTTTCCTGTTGGCTTAATTTTTTCCTCTTTGAAATAATTGTCAATGCGTTCACGCAATGCATCGAAGAACGGACTGGTTCTGTTGTTGAAGGTTATCTTTGACATATTCGAGTGCAAAAATACTTACAAGCGACCATATAAACCTGGTTTATTAATTAAAATCCCAATTATTTATTGAAAATCAATTAGATAGTAAAGATGATGTTAGTCATTTAATCTCTCTTTTTCAATCAATTCCGGGTTTGTGATGACTTCTGGTCGAGTAGCCCCACGAAAGGCTGCTGTCTGTTAGCTTCTATCTCCTTTGTTAAAGCCTAATCCCGATAGCTATCACATAGGCGTCAGGCTAATTTTTGGTTTAAAGAATGTTTTTCAGAAATGTTAAGGGTCGAAAACCTAGAATGTAGGGGCGCATTGCAATGCGCCCCTACAAGAATTCACCCCCCTTAATATTGCCCGCCC
>JBJXGU010000247.1:0-9725 GCA_046160245.1 Bacteroidia bacterium | reverse complement strand
ACAACAATGAAACGGCCATTTATAAATACAGCACTCAATATAAAAAATTAGAAAGCATTCCGTATACCAAACCAGAGGATTGGTTTAAACAATTAAATCATTACTATAAACTTTTCGAATTGCCTTCTATTCCCACTTATTACAGTAACAACGATTATTTACAAGATTTTTATTTTACTCGTTTCCCCTATTCTTATAATCTCTATCTGAATTATAAAAATGGATTTATTTATCAAGCACACTATAACTACATCAAAAAAATTAACAATCACACGACTTATGCAAATATGAAAAAGGAAGATGTGTGGTTATCGGATAATTTGACTCCCAAGAGTAAAATTCTATTGATCAGTGATGAGAATAAGTCGGTGCTTTATTACGATCGTTTTTACAATTTGATTTATGAGAATACAACGAACAACAAGACGGTGGTAAACGCTGCATTAGCTGCAAATTCAGAGCCAGCACGATTTGATTATTGCACTAATATCAAACAAGTAAAAGTTTTTGGTATTAGTGGATTCAATAAACGATCGATTACTATTTCCAGCTGGAAGCTATAATTGTAATTTGATTTTTTTCTGATGGGTGGTCCATCCATCTCCCCAAGACAAGCTGCTATCGACAGGCTCAGGCAGTTCAGGTAGAACAGGGAGCACTTTCATCTCCCCTATTCCATTCTCCTATTCTCCTCTTCTCCTATTCTCTTATTCTCCTATTCTCACTCTCCTACTCTAAAAAAAGGCAAAAAAAAATGCCTCACTTTCGCAAGGCATTATTTGGGATATTATTCAATTATTATGCTGTAGCCGTAGCTTCGAATGGTTTTACGTAAACGAAGGATTTATCATCCATACGTTTGCGGAACATTACCGTACCATCGATCAAAGCAAACAACGTATGATCTTTTCCGATACCTACGTTAGCACCAGGATGATGCTTAGTTCCGCGTTGACGAACGATGATGTTTCCTGCGATAACTCTTTGACCACCGAAAACTTTAATACCAAGTCTTTTGCTATGTGATTCGCGTCCGTTCCTAGAACTACCGACGCCTTTTTTGTGTGCCATGTTTTAAACTTTTATGCTTTACTAATTAAGCAGTAATTTTTTCGATTTGAATTTTTGTCAAATATTGACGGTGACCATTTAATTTTTGGTACCCTTTACGACGCTTCTTCTTAAATATTAAAACTTTGTCACCTTTTAAGTGAGAAAGTACTTTAGCAGAAACGGAAGCTCCAGCAATTAGTGGTGCTCCAACTTTAATAGATCCATTATTATCAACGAGTAATACCTCGTTAAAATTTACTGAATCACCTTCATTAGCCTCTAATCGGTGAATAAAGACAGGAGTGTTTTCCTTAACCTTAAACTGTTGACCGGCGATGTTTACAATTGCGTACATGTTCTTATTCTTAATTCCCCAATAAGGGAGGGCAAAGATAGAACATAGAAACGGAATTAACAATATGATGTGAAGAAAAGTATTTTATACACAATAATCTCATTTTCAATTACTTTAAATGGGGTTAAAACGAATAATTAGCTTCAGATATGCCCTATTTCATCCTTTCAACCTATAAAACTATAAAATAATAAGCCTTGCTGCCCATATTGAAACCAATTAGGACCGAGTCTCCCTCAAGCTTATTTTAAATCATAAATCGCTGATTTTGAATTAGCCATATCGAAAATTCAGTAATTTTTTAGATAAACTTCAACGAGGTAGAATGGAGGTGCATTTCGATAAACAATTCATCTTTAATATATCATCTTATAAATCAAGCACCACTTGGCTTTATTTGCTTGCTTATTTTCTCCAATAAATCCATTTGTCGGGCCTGACTTTCAAATAAGACTTTGATTTGTTCCTCCAACAATAAATCCATCTTCTGATGCAAACTTCTTAATTCCAATTCTGCTTTGAGATTAATCAAATAATCATTTTCATTTCTCTTTCGGTCTTTTTCCTCCTTTCGATTTTGACTCATCATAATAATGGGTGCTTGTAATGCAGCAATTGTAGATAGAATTAAATTCATCAAAATAAATGGATACGGATCAAAAATGATTGAATCGGGAGTTGCTGTATTTACCACAATCCAAATGAATAATAAGATCATAAAAAAGATGATGAATTTCCAACTTCCACCAAACCGTGCAACTTTGTCTGAGAGCCCTTGACCACTCGTTAAAATTTCTTCTGGTTCATTGAGTAAATTATCAATAATCAACTGTTCCTCGCTGATCGTTTGCTCAACGATTTGTTGCCACCTCTTTCGTTGCTCTTTTTCTTTTGAAAGAATATTTTTTGCGTTGTTTTCCATTTTTTGAAGTTTAAACTATAAAGAAATTTATGTTTTGAATTTTAAATTAATCGCATCGATAAAATCGATTCAACTAGATTTTGCCAAACGATTCTTATTGCTAATTAAAGGTATCAATTAAAAACATCAATTTATGTAATCCTTATGAATTTAATAGAAAAATGAAATACTTAAATTGCAAACTATGACTTTCGACTCCACATTCGCGAAAGTTTCATCTCCCCTTTCCAACTAATTAAGGCTACACCTGCCAAAATCGCCAATAAGGCTACAATATGAAGTGGATTTAAAATTTCTCCATCAGCAATACCCCATGACAAAGCGATGATGGGCATTAAATAAGTAACGGCTGAAGCGAATAAAGGTCCGGCCGTTTTAACAAGATTAAAATAAAGAATATTTGAAAATGCAGTTCCACAAATTGATAAGGTAGCTAAACTTAAAAACGCCATTTTCGCTTCTGGAACTTCAAACAATCGCACAGTAAAATCAGTAGTCGAAAGAAATATTCCATAAGGAATTCCAACAATCAATAATGAAATTGCAGAGATCAACAAGGCATCTTGATCCGCCAAAAATGTTTTGATCACATTTACACTGAGTCCATAACAACACGTTGCAATAACAATTAAAACAGCAAAAGCAGCTTCTCCGCTAATTCCTCCTCCTGAACGAATAAATACTAATCCGGCAGCTCCGATAAATCCAATAAGCACACCAATAATTTGTAAGTTTTTAAATTTCGATTTAAAAAATAAAACACCAATGAGCATTGTGAAAAGCGGTGTGAGCGCATTTAACATTCCTGCCAAAGAAGATGATAATTTTGTTTGAGCAATTGCAAATAGCAAGGCTGGAATTCCGCTCCCTACAGCACCTACAACTGCCATGTATTTAATGGAACCTATTTTCAAATTTTTAAATCTTCGTACGGCAAATAATGAAGAAGCGATACAAGCAATCACCATACGAATAGCAGCTACTTGTTCGGGCGGAAATCCCTTCAGTCCTTGCTTCATTAAAATAAACGAACTGCCCCATATCAATGTTAAAATAACGAGCATGGCCCATTTGAGCGAAAGAAGATTTTTCATTTACGATACGTTCGCTTTTTCTTTTTTGCCTCTACTTTCTTTTTCGGAAACTTTTTAACTGGCTCCTTTTTCACATGAAATGCTCCCTTAAAATCCGGATCCAATTTTCGCTTCTGACTATCAATTTCTCGTAACATCGCTTGATTTTCATCGTAGCCTGTCTCGGGAATTTCCACATTCCGTGGCACTTTTAACATTGGAATTTTTTGACCAATCAACTTTTCTATTTGACCGAGATGGAATTCATCAGCAGAGGTAACGAAGGTGATGCTATTCCCGGTCTTAAAGGCTCTACCGGTTCTGCCTATCCGATGTACATAATCTTCGTAGATTATGGGGGTATCAAAATTTACAACGTGTGAAACATCGGGAACATCTAAACCACGTGCTGCAAGATCAGTAGTGATAAGTAAAGGTACATTCTCCAACTTGAATCGTTGCATGGAATTGATGCGAGTTTGTTGAGATTTATTTCCGTGAATCACCAACACTTTATCTTCACCATACAAACGCTGCAAATATTTTCCGGTATTACTTGCAATTACTTTTGTTTTACAAAAAACAATTACTTTATTAAAATTTTTTTCATCTTTCAACAATTCAGTTAAAAGATTAATTTTCGCTCTTAAATTTGGAATTTTATAATACGCTTGCGTTACAGTCTCTGCCGTTTTTAAATCGGGACGAATTTCGATGGTGATTGGAAAATCCATCAAATCGCCAGAAATCTTTTTCACTAAATCCGACATAGTAGCCGAGAATAATAAGTTCTGTCGCTTTTGTGGCATGGTTTCCAAGATGCGATGAAATTGCCCTATGAAACTTTTATCCATCAACCGCTCCGCCTCATCCAACACTAAAAATTTTATCTTTTTTGATTTAATATGTCCGCTGGTATACAAATCCAAATACCGACCTGGCGACGCAACCAAAATATCAATTCCCGCTTCAATGGAAGCAATTTGATCCTTTGCGCCTTGTCCACCAAAGATGACGGCGTAACGTAAGTCAGTGTACTTAGATAACTCTGCAATTGTATTTCCAACCTGAATACTTAATTCACGAGTAGGAACTATAATCAATGCACGCGCATCCATCCCTTGAGCATAATTCAAACTTCTAAGGAGAGGCAATAAATAAGCTGCGGTTTTTCCGGTTCCAGTTTGGGCAATACCCAATACATCCTGACCTCCTAATATTGCCGGGATAGCTTTTTCTTGAATAGCAGTAGGATGCTCATAACCAGCATCTGCAATGGCATCGAATAATTGTCGGTTAAGTTTAAAATCACGGAAGGAAGCCACGCTGCGAAAATAGGCAAAAGAAAAAGGTTTAATTTCCTTTCAAGAGAAGTAATTCAAAATGCGATTGAGAAATTCAAGGATTTATCTCCTTCATTCTATCTAAAAATCATGTGAAACAATTGATTTCAAATACATAAATCATTTTATTTCAATTATATACAGTTAATTCTAATCATTAATTTCCTCTTTCTTAATCTCAACTTAATGATATAGACTCTCTGTTTCACTACCTTTGTGACTTAAATATTTGAAAAGTTACGAGTAGATTCAAAGAACTTTTTACAAAAAATACCGTAAAAATTAGAAATTACAAAACCACCATGCTGCCTCTTTTTAAGAAGATTCACTTATTTTATACTTTGCTAATTCTTTCCACCGGAAGTCTTTTTGCACAAAATGATTTCCCGTTTCCCAGTGCTAACATACAATCCATAAAAAACGGAGCTTTAATCGTTTCTATGGATACTAATTTCCAAAAGGTTCCTGGTTATTTTAACTTAAAAGCATACGGCTTGGTAAATCAACTTTTACAAAATGAAATTCCAGTTAAGTGGGTCATAAAAGCGGGAAAAACTCGATCATCACTTGGATCTATTGACTTTTCTGCCAATGTGACTCGTATTCATCCGGACACTTTAGCCATGGGAACTATTGCACAACGTAGCGGAGCATTTATTATTGATAGTGCTTATGCCGACACTGCTTTTTCTTTGATTAGAAATTATGGAAATAATGTTGTCGTCTTCAAATTGAACGCTAACACCAACATGGATGTTCGTTATACACTGACACATAAACCCAGAATTTTATTGTTGAATTCTACTGGCTATGACACGATAGCTGTAAAATATTTGGTGGAAGCCGGAATTTCTTCAGCCTCTTATCATTTACAATTACCCGCGGGTTCTGCATTTAATCCTGCGGGGAGCTGGTCACTAATTTCTGAGACGCACTTGACAACTACTGATACTTCAAAATTAAATCCCATCCTACGTTATAGCGTTGGCAAAGGAGCCAATCTCATGCTCTCTTGTTCTACCATAGGATCTATGGAAAACTCAACATTTACGATGACTACTGGAGGATTTGATTCAGACACTCTTGGATTATCGGCAGTACAATATCTTCATGCGGATTTACCTATTTCACAATTTTCCGGCCCCATGATGTCGCCTAACGGTGAGTATAAGCTCTTCAAACCAAAAGCAGGTAGCGTTTTTAGAGCAAATACTTATGAAGTAATGAGAGGAAGTTCCGGAGCCAATTATTATGCAATAGCCGGAATGAAGATGCGCCCGAATACTTTAGCCGGAGGAAATTTATTTTATTTATCCGGACACGACCATTACCACTGGACCATTCCCACAGGATCCATTAACGACATGAATAGAATTAATAAAAGAAGAGTTTTTTTAAATTCAGTTTTTATTCCTGCCAGTGATTCTATTCCCGGAATTGATTTCAAAACAGATGTTCAAATCGACATGAGTGCTCAATCGGGATGGCCTGTTAAGAATGAAAATTTTAAAATATATCTTGTAGTTAAAAACGAAGGACCTGGCACTGCGCGTCGACTTAAACTTAATGCTTCACTTCCATCTGGATTAATTTATCAATCAGATTCCCGAACAATTGGTTCATTTAATTCAGGTACCGGTATTTGGGCGATTGACTCTTTGCAAAAAAATAAAATTGACACACTTACATTAACGGTAAAAATTAATACGCTTGGCAATATTACTTACGTTTCTGCTCTCGAAAACTTAAGTTATGAATTAAACAAAATCAACAACTTCGATACGCTTACTTTTTTCGGGGTAAGTCGACCCGTTGCTTTAAACGATACAATGCAGTATGCTGGAACATTCTTTCAAGACTATCCTGTAAAAATAAATGACAGTGACGAAGATGGTGGACCTTTCGCCAATTCATCCATATTAGCAGGACCTTTCAGAGGAACGGCCACGGTACTTAATGGAGATTTTATTCGCTATACATTAACGAGTAGCGGATTTACAGGAGTAGAT
Source organism: Bacteroidia bacterium (assembly GCA_046160245.1). Taxonomy (GTDB): domain Bacteria; phylum Bacteroidota; class Bacteroidia; order AKYH767-A; family OLB10; genus JAJTFW01. Next base: position 2,970 of record JBJXGU010000247.1, on the reverse strand, counting down.
AGTGTACAATATTTAACTTGCGATAATTATCCATTATGTGATACTGCTTGGTTCTATATAAACATTACTTCCCCACTACCGGTTAGTTTAACAAACTTCACAGGAAAAAGAACAAAAGAAAACATTCAACTGGAATGGTTCACCTTATCGGAAAAAAACAACGATTATTTTGAAGTAGAAAGAAGTCAAAATGGATTAGAGTTTCAATATCGTGGAGTCATGAATGGCTTTGGAACTTCAAATACTGTACACCGATATCAATTTACCGATACTGATGATGAGACTCCTGTTCTTTATTATCGTTTACAACAATTCGATTTCGATGGGACAAGATCTACATCGCATGTAATTGCACTTCCTAAAAAGAGTAAAAATGATTTCTCAGCTTCTATTTATCCAAATCCTTCAGACGGCAGTTTGCAAGTTATTCGTGCTATTGGTGTGGAAGGAATGTTAAGCTTGACGATTACCGATTTAGGAGGACGAATCATCTCACAACAAGAATGGAATGCCGATCAAAGCGGTGTAGTTTTAGAGTTTGCAGGAGAAGAACAAAAATTAGCGCCAGGATGTTATTTAGCTGTGTTTAGAAACGAACAAAAAATTCAGACGATAAAGTTGATGGTACGATAGTTTAAAGAAAAAGCACTTTAAACTAACTCTTCCTTATCACCACATTCAATTTAGTCTCCAACTGCTTCATTAATTTATTCATCACCGTATCAATTTGCTTATCTTGCAAGGTGGCTTCATCGTCGCGAAGAATAAAACTCATGGCGTATGATTTTTTTCCGGCTTCAATCTTATCGCCTTCGTACACATCAAACAAATTCACTTGCTTCAAAAGTTTTGGTTCTGTTGCAAAAGCGATGCTTTCCAACTCAGCATATTGAACTGCTTTGTCTAATACCATTGATAAATCTCGTCTAACCTCGGGAAATTTAGGAGGTCCGGGTACGACTCTATCTACTGTTTCAATAGCACGCATCAAGTTTTCAAAATGAAATTCAGCATACCAAACATCTTGAGAAACATCACAGGCTTTCAAAACTGATTTTTTTACTTTGCCCATCTTAACCAAAGAAGATGATTTCACTGAATAGGAAAGACATTGATCTAATGAATCAGATTGAATAGGTTCGAGTTTAATTTGCTTTTGCAGATGGATGCCGACATCCGCTAACATTTTATCGACGATCGATTTTACAAAATAAATATCATAGGTTTGAGATTTTACTTTCCAATGCTCAGCTACCATTTCACCTGTAATGAATAAACACAACCACTGATTCTCCAAATACTTTCCTTTCACTTTCCCATACGTCTTGCCTAATTCGAAAAAGCGCAGTTCTTTTTGTCGACGATTCACATTGTAAGCAATGGTTTCGAGTCCGGTCATCAGCATACTGTGACGCAACAAAGCTAAATCGTTAGAGAGTGGATTCAACACTTGAACACCCTCGATTCCTTCTTTCGTTGGAACAACATCGAGATAAGAATTTTTTGTCAAGCTATTGGTTAAAATCTCTCTAAAACCATTTCCTACTAATATGCTTCCTAATCGCTCTACAATTTCTTCCGGATCGGGAGAGATATGTTGCCCTGCAGAGATTGAAATCTTTTTCGGTAATGCGATGTTGTTATATCCATAAATGCGCAACACTTCTTCAGCAATATCAGCTGGACGAGTTACATCTACCTTAAAGGACGGAACTGACAATTGCATTCCTTCTGCATTGTCGGAAACGATTTCAATTTGTAAATCCTTTAAGATGCGATGAATCGTTGCCTTTTCAATTTCAGCACCAATAATGGATGAAAGATATAGATAACTTACTTCCATTTTTGCAGATGGAATTTTTACGGGATAATGATCAATAATTTTCCCATCTACCTTCCCTCCTGCTAATTCAGCTATCAACAAAGCTGCACGCTTCAAGGCATATACTGTCATCTCAGGATCAGTTCCACGCTCGAAACGGAACGAGGAATCGGTATGTAGTCCTTGCTGTCGAGCTGACTTTCGTACATGCACTGGATGAAAGCACGCACTCTCCAAAAAGATAGAAGTCGTATTTTCATTTACACCGCTATCCCATCCACCGAAAACACCGGCAATACATAAACCACCCGCTGCATCTGCAATCATTAACTCTGTACCTATCAAAACACGATCAACAGCATCTAGGGTTTTGAACTTTGTACCAGCAGGTAAATTCCCTACTAAAATTTTATTCCCTTGAATTTTACTTTTATCAAATGCATGCAACGGCTGTCCCAAATCATGCATGATATAATTGGTAATGTCGACAATATTATTGATTGGACGAACGCCAATACTCTTCAATCGATTCTGCAACCAATCGGGAGAAGGCGCTACTTTAATTCCAGAAATTTCAATTCCCGAATAGCGTGGACAACCTTCTGCATTTTTAATTTCAACCGTGATGGAATTCTCTTTATTTCCCTCGGCAAACCCATCTACAGAAGGCATATTTAACTGCACCCTTGCATCCGTTCCAAATAGAGCTTTCACATCTCTCGCTACACCTAAATGAGACGCAGCATCGGCGCGATTGGGTGTTAGACCAATTTCAAATATGATATCATTCTCTATTTTAAAATAATCTGCTGCGGGTGTTCCCACAGCTACAGTATCCGGTAAAATCAGAATACCAGCATGAGAAGTTCCTAAACCAATTTCATCCTCTGCACAAATCATTCCTTCAGAAGCTTCTCCTCTGATCTTCGATTTTTTAATTTCGAAAGATTCACCTCCTGCAGGATAAAGAACAGTTCCAGGTAAAGCAACAATTACCGTTTGCCCTGCAGCCACATTAGGCGCACCACATACAATTTGTTTAGCAACACCATCTCCCACATCCACTGTAGTAATATGCAAACGATCGGCATTTGGATGTTGAACACAAGTTAAAACTTTGCCCACATATAAACCTTGCAATCCACCCA
>JBJXGU010000246.1:0-24677 GCA_046160245.1 Bacteroidia bacterium | reverse complement strand
ACATAAATGGACTTTCTAGAAAAGGGTTAGTCGAAATGGACACATCCGGTGTAATTACGAATAAAAGTTTTAATTTGAGTAATTCGAAGTGTACGGAATGGCTTTTTGAGGGAAATAATATATGGATTGGGAGCAACTCTTTTGTAATTGGTGGGATGAATAGACCTCGACTTGCACAGGTAGATTTAACAACAGGATTTGCTACATGTTGGGATCCTCTCAACACCGGATTATCAAGCATTGTTTGGCCTACGGCCCTCGATGTGTATCAAGATACGGTATATATAGGTTGTTCTTTGACAGCTTCTAGTTTTAATTATTTCGAAACTTTGGTAGGTAATCCAAGTTATGTAAATGCCGGCCCCGATTTATCCATTTGCCCTCCGGCGCCTTTTACTTTAAATGCTCAAAATGCCGGTTTCCAATCTTATTTATGGAGCAATGGCGGTACCACTGCATCAATTACATCTGCTGTGCCTGGGTTGTATTGGGTAACCGCTTCAAATACATCATTAGGATGTTCTGCTACTGATTCAGTTTATGTAGACTTTTGCACATCCTTAGAAGACCCTGATGAAAAAGACTTGTTGAAAGTAGTGCAGCCAGTTGGAGATTATTTACAGTTTAAAATTGACAGTAGGATAGGTGATGGTGAATTCAAAATTGAAGTAATGGACTTAGCCGGAAAAACTGTGCTTTCCTCTTTCGGTGCTTCGGGAGAAAATTCTATTTCGGTCTCAGGTTTGAAGCCAAGTATTTATTTATTGAGAATTAGAACGGTTGCCAATAAGCAGTTGTTTGCAAAGTTTTTAAAAGAGTGATCGATACTTTCAGGCGAAAACTTTTAATTCAACCGTGTGATTTTAAAAAAAAGGACACCATTTCTGATAATCTTTCGTTTGACCTTCTCTCGTCTCATCTTTGGACGAGACGAGAGACTGGACAGGCATGTATTCTACGATAATATATTTTTCGAGGAGTTTTCAATTAGGAAAGAGAATGAATTTTCTATTTAACTTCTTGATTGCTTTCTCTCTTAAGAGAGCATCAGATTTAGATGAAAACACTTCTAAGAACACCAATTCCCAAGGTCCTCTATTAGCAGTAAATCTGGAGAGTACATTAAATACAATTATTTGTGCTAATACTGTTTGACCATGATTCATCTATGTAGGAATTATTCCATAAATAAAATCGAAAAATATTAAACTCTACATAACTGTCAGTAATACTGTTAATTATATGAGGCGTTTAAAAGTTAACCGGACACTAGTGATATTTTCTATTTATTAAACGCTCCACTCATCCTCTGCCTTTCCACATTGGAAATCCCCACATTTTTCGCAATATCATTCCATTTAGAAATCATTCCCTGCATTTCAGTGAGAATTGTTTTGGATTTTGTTTCATCAACCTTAAAGTATCCGGCTACACTCATTACCAAATCTATGCTAAGTGAATTGTCGTTTTCTGAAATATTCAGTTTTAATCCAGTTCCTGTTTCACTGGGATTCATATCATACGCTGGAGAAAGTCTCCAACCTCTTTCTGTTAGTAGAAAACCATGATTGCGCAAATGATCATCTGTATTCGAAACGCAAACATTGAATAAAATTCTTCTCCAAAGTTGTTCTAAATCCCGTTTCGGTTCTGCTCCAAATCGTTGAATTATTTCAACCATTTCTAAATAACTAACACCGTCTTCATGACTTGATCCATCATTGTATCCGAGGAGTGTCAATGCAGAAGCGAAATGAATTCTGCGGCTATCATTATTTCTATCAAATCGTTTTGTTAAAAATGTATGATGCTTGCTTCCAAATTGAAGTAGTCGCGCTTCTGGAACAATAATTCCGCATGCCTCGGCAAGATGATGTAAAACCATTTCCCAAGCTCCGATATCCTGTTCATCATTTACACTTGGAAATTTTGCTATCCATAAACGATTTTTTTCATCGAGAACACCGGCTTTCGGTCTTGCACCTCCTAATGAAGAACCGGGAGCAATTAACATTGCAAGCCATTTCAGATATTCCGGATCGCTGGCTGCATCTTCTCTTTCCAATTTCAAACTGGCATTTTCTAGTTCTCTTAACGACGTCCAAGGCGGTGAGGACATTTCCTTTTGGTTGTTCAAGAAGTCACCAACTAGATCTGTTTTAAAGCGAATACCGCCCATTCTGTGCCCATCAAAAACACCAAGTAAATAATCAGTTTCGTAAAGTGTATTTTCTTTGCGACCGTCTTTACGCGACATGGCTGCTTCTCTTCTGCGCATTAGCAAACGCCCCCATCGATCCGGCGAAGAATCGAGAAACATTCCGAAATTCGGTTTATCGTCTGGTAAGTATTGTTGTCCATTGAAAAGTCCAAGATGAGGGTCCAGGTACATATTGAATTCGGAATTCATCCATTCGGAATCGTACTCAAAGGCAAATATTTCCTTTCCCCTAGTACGATTGACCAAGAGCTTACCCATCAACATTGGTCCTGCGAGTCCTTCCCAATCGGCATAGACAAATACTTCTCTTTTCTCATTCTCCATTGCCATCATCTTTCTTCTTTTTCAATTTAGGAGAACGCTGTTTAACCAGCAGCTTTGCATCCTGTATTTTCCTTCCGAGCGGATCATCTGCGCCAATTAACATCAGATCCTTTTCTAAGCCTAAAATAAAGAGCACCTGCATGTAATTTCCCATTGAAACTACCGGAGAACCCTTTTCAATCTTGTATAACGTCATGCGACCAATACCGGCTCTTTCGGCCAGTTGTTCTGTACTCATTTTCCGACGCAACCTAGCCAGCTTTATATTCTGGCCAAGACCTTCCAGAATTCGAAGGTTTTTAGGCAATATGAACTTCAGTTTGTTCATGTTAATGTATCTTATATAGTACAAATATAACGAATATAATGCTTATTAAGATACATTATTTTTATTTTTCCGTTTCTAATTCTCTTGTATTCCTTGGTTTGAACCGCAAATAATATCAAAAACAATAATTATATTGATCAAAAAAATTTTAATGGATAATGCCGACAGACAATGGTTTAGCAGTATTTTGAAGACAAGGAATGAAACTTAAAGGTCAATTTCTCAGCGGCCTATTAACCGAAGTATACCGGTAGCAAGGTTGAGGGCTTGAGCGATTTTAAAATCAATACCGCAATGACATTGAAAGCCCAATACTGATCAGTGAATTGAGCATTAAACGAAAGACAATTAATAATTACCAACTACCATACTCGATATGTTATTCTAAGATTCAACTTTAATTTATTAAAATTTCCTTTTAAATAGAAATAATGAATTAACTAAGATCATACATTATTAATCAGAATAATCAACCACTCCCAAATCCTAAGTAGTTTTTACTAAGTACACTACTTTCATATGCAATTAATAATTGGAAATTATTTTGAAGAAAATATAATTGCATGAAATCTTTTGTTTTGTACAATAGTATTTTGATAATCAAATAAATGTAGTGGCAATTGATTTATTATTTGGAAGCAGAGTAAATTGACATATCTTTGCACCCCCAACAGGAAATTTCTGTTAAAGGGAAACCAATAGAATTGTATTTCGTAATAAAAATACAGTATAACGTTGTGAAACGGTTCGGTAGTTCAGCTGGTTAGAATACATGCCTGTCACGCATGGGGTCGCGGGTTCGAGTCCCGTCCGGACCGCTTAAATTAAGCACAAATGAGAGCAGAAATGCTCTTTTTTTGTGCCTAATATTTTTCTGTTGAATCAATTACGATGCATTAAATAGCTTTTCCATCTTACTTAATTTTAACCAGTTCGAACTATTTCTTGGGGTATTTGGAGTAAATTAATAGTCAAATGATTGATTTAGAATCAAATTATCCTCAAATATAGGAAACCTATAACATCAGTTATTTTAATCAAGCTTCAGTAATGATCTAAGTTGTGAAATTAAAATATTCTTCAGATCACAAAATGGCACAAACAAATACTAATAAAAAAACAAATAATGATGCATCGAAATCCAAATAATAAATCAAAAAGGTGATGTTGGTTTATAACAAAATCGTTGCTTTCAATTAAAGGGAAAATTAACGTTAGAACAATTAATAGCATTTTAAATATATTATCTTTGATTAGAATAATGTCAAACTATTATTGGATTTTTTACCTATGTATAACCATTAATAGTTTTGGCATTTGATGAAGAAATGATTGAGTATTGATAGGGGCTAAAATCGCTAGTATAATAAATCAAATCAGTTTATGACCATCAGCAAAGAAAAATTAATCTATTTAAGCGGTTCTATTCTCGGCATTAGTACTGTTATTGCGTCAGAAATTGGAGAGAAGCTTCTTGAAAGTGGGGTTACAGAGGTTGATCCAAAATTGTATTGGTCAGCAGGAGCAGTTGTTACGGGAGGCGTTGCACTTAACATTTTAAGTACATCTGCTCATAATATTTGTAAAGCTTTTACTAAAAAAGTTGTAATAAAACATCCCGATGAACTCAATCATGATTTACGAAAAGCTTTACTGAATTCTGTTGAAAAATCATTGCACAATATATTAATACTTTATAAAGATAAGAAACCATCAACCCAAGATTTAAAAACAGCGATTTTTTTTTTAGATTCAATTGAATTGGAATTAAAACAAATTTTTAAACACGAAGTATCTTTGGACGGCTATGATGAACAAATAAAACAATATATTAATACGCCAATTAATAATGCCAAATCTAAGATCCTTGGAAAATTGAAAAAGGAACTTACGGATTCAAAACTTCCACCCGTGTTTGTTGATATTTTCAATAATTCATATACAAATCAATTAAGATTATGTTTTGCAGAAGAATTAAAAGATAAGGACAATCATAATGCGTGGGTTGCTTTTCAGAAAATGATGTTGGTAGCTTTAAAATCCGATCTGGAAAACGTACTTGTGGGGCAAGGAAGAATCGAAAAATCAATAGATGATTTAAAGAAGCAGAACAGTAACCTGAAATTATTTCGACTTCCTACCGAAAAGGCAAAAGTCATAGAAAGTTTGATTAAGGAAATAAACCAGCCTGCTCGTATTCAATTACAATTGAATAATGCACTCGATGAATTATTAGATGAAGTAAAAAAGGAACTATCTGAAATAAAAAGAATCCATATAGAAACATTCAATTCTATAAAAGATTTTCGCAATGATTACGAAAAAGAAAAAATACAATGGTGGAGTCGCAAAATGGTAGTGGCTTACATTTCAATTATTACACTCTTAACTGCTATTATACTGATCAGGAATTACTACTTAAATCAACCATTCATGGTAACCGTTTTTATACATGGACCAAAAGGTAAGAACGATATAATACTTGAAAGATTTGGCTCATTGCAAATTTCAGTTCTAGGATATAATAATTTAGAACCAATATTAAACAATGGTAAGGTCTATTTTGAGAAAATTCCCTCAGATTGCATAAATGAAGGTGCAATATTTAGAATATTAAATACTGAAAATGAACCTTATGAACTTTCTTATCCTGATTCCATTTACTCAATTTCGCCTTCTTCTACGATTTACCTTCCTGTGTTTTTAAAGGGATTGGATCAACTTCGTGGAAATGTTAAAGACTTCATTTCTGAAAAACCAATTTCAAATGTAACAATTTCAATCCCCAATATTGCAGAAACTCTTTCTGACCAAAACGGTGAGTTTAACATTAAAATTCCTCTTTCAAAACAGCAAAAATTTCATACAATTTGTGCCTTTAAGAAAGGTTACGAGGATTATAAAAGAATCCAAATACCTTTACAAGGCTATCCATCATTTCCTATTCGTTTAAAACCAATAAAATAATTAATAATTTTATGTTACGCTATTTCCTTTACTCAACAATTGTTTTGATGCTTTCAATTGAATCATTGTTTTCTCAACAAATTATTTTAAAAGGACAAATAACAATTCAAAATAGCCAGTATAGAAGTGGCAAAATTGAATACGTTAAAGGAGCAATAGTAAGTTGTCCTTTAGCGGGGTCAACAATATGTGAAACTGATGATCAAGGTTTTTTTGCATTGACGTTTGTTGGAATTAAATCGACTACTTCCGTAAACTTATATGTTGAAAAAAATGGCTTAGAAGTTGTTAACTCATGGGCTTTAAATGAAGTCACTATTGGCAGGGAAAAAATACTTTCAATATGGATGGCACAAAGAGGTGAAATTCCAAGATTACAGGCGGATTTGTATGTTACTAACAAACAAAAACTTTTCCAACAAAAGGATGCAACTATCAAGAGATTAAATGCTGGAGTTGAAGAAAGTAAAAAAGCTCTTAAAGAATTGAACATCAAATTTGGAACTGATTTTCAAAGTGTTTCTGAAGCAATTAAATATATAACGGAAAAAACAGAAGAATTGGCAAGTCAGATTCCAAGTTTATTAAAAGATTTGACAACTGTAAATCTTGATTTTTGTTCTGCAATTTATCGTAAAGCTTATGAGTATTTTCAAAAAGGAAATACAAAAATGACTATTGAAACATTAAAAGATAGTGAATTGGATATCCTTTATGAAAGTAGCTTATCTGATAAAAATTCAGCAGATTCCTTAAACAATTCTAGTAAGTATAAAATGGATGAATGGCTAAATAGTTCGAAACTAAAAGCCAGTTCATTTTTCTTAGAGTCTGATTTCAAGGAGGCAGCAAAAGCCTACAAAAAAATACTTAAAATACTTGTTGAAAATAATTATTCAAAAAAAGAAATTAATAAAATTTATTTAGCTCTTGGAAATTCCCTGAAAGAGACAAAGCAATATGAAGATGCATTATTTGCTTATTCAAATTCAATTAATTTCGATAGCACCAATTTTGAGGCATATGATGGACGAGCTTATTGTTATTGGAAATTACATAATAATGCATTAGCAGTTCAGGATTACTTAAAAATGTTCATCATTGACCCCTCTATACCTTTCTCATATCAACGCGCGAGTTTAGAGGGGAATGCCTATATAAATGGAACTAAATTTTGGGGTTATTCTCGAGCTTATATGAAAGGTGAAAATTATACTGACACCGATTTTAATAATTCGAATTTAGCACTTACAAGATTTAGTAACTGTGATTTTAGAAAAGTAAAAAATATTGATAAATCCATCTTAACTTGTTCAGTTTATGATGACAATACTAGATGGCCCGATGATTTTGATCCAAACTTAGCAGGCGCGATAAATGAATCAAAGTATCTCCAAATAATTGAACAAAGAATTGATTCAATTGGATCAATTGAGTGTTTACAATCCTTTTCAAATTACTTTTATGATAAAGGTGACTATTTTAATGCATTGATATATACAAATAAAATAATTGAAAGTTTAAGAAGTAAAAAAAATAGAGATTCTTCTGAATTATCTTTAGATAGAGACAGAGAAACAACCTTACTACAACAGAGAGGCCTGCTTTTATACGTGACAGATAGATGGGATTCAGCAATTTATTCTTTTGACAGTGCCCTTGTTGGGTACAATAATTCATCATTAATAGAAGATGTTAGTGCAAGACGTGTTACATGTGGATTTTATAAGTCCAAATGCTATGAGAGAATGGGAGATTTTAAAAATGCTAGCCTAAGCTATGAAACAGCAATTGAATACTATCTCTGTGTGGATATCGATGAAAGACTTGGTCAAATTGATTTTGCAGCTAGTTATTTAAAATCTTGGGTAGATACATTAAACGAACTTGGGGAATATTCTAAAATAGAAAAATTACTTAAGCCTTTGTTAAAAGATTACATTGCTTCAGAAGAAAATATTGAACAATTAGATTTATTTATATATAGAATAGGAGTTATCCAATATTTTAAGGAAGAGTATGATTCGTCTATTTATTATTTACAGCGTGGATTATTTAACTTTAACAGAAATACAGATTACAAATATGCTAAGTTTTATAGTTATAGATCTAGTATGATTATTTCAAGTTGTTATGAAAAAATGGAAGATTTTGATAATGCTAGCATAAATTACGAAAATACAAATGAATACTATCTCGGATTAGAAAGAGATGATAGACTTTATAATTTTGAATTTGCGGCTCGTTATCTGGATTCTTGGGTAGATACTTTATGCGAAACTAAAGAATACGCCAAAATAGAAAAACTACTAAAACCTTTAATAAAAGATTACCTTAATTCAAACTATAGTATTGATATAATTGATTTATATGTTCAATTAATAGGAGAAATCGAATTTGAAAAGGAATTGTATGATTCTTCTATTTATTATTTAAAACATGCATTGATTAATTATAGTGAAAATAAAGAATTCAAAAGTGCTATGGTCCGTATTTTTCAGTCTAGTATGCTTATTTCTAATTCTTATGAAGAATTGGGAGATTTTGAAAATGCAGAATCATGCTACATTACTACTATGTCTAATTATATTTTATTGGATAGTATTCAACAAATTTGGAGTATAGAATTTGCATCGAGATATTTGGAAACTTGGATTGAAAAATTACATAAGGAGGGTGAATTCGGTGAAATTTACAAGTTGCTTTCGCCAATTGTTGATAATTATATTTTAACTACCCAAAAATCCAAATTGATGGATTCCTATGTTGCATTATTAGGGAAAATCCAGTATTTATTAGCTAATTACTATTTTGAAAAGAAAAGTTATAAAGAATGTATTTTTTATGCCAATGAAGCAATTGGGTATTACAGCCATTTGGATGAATATCCAAACCTTGCTGATTTGATTTTAGACGACTTAAATATTTATATAGAATCATGTATTATTATAAATCAATATGACAATGCAGTAAATGCTTGTAATTATGGTATTGAAATTTCAACTAAATTTAGCAAATTGGAAAGAGGATGCGAGATTGTTAATAAAACAACACAAGCACTAAAATCGTCATTATCTAAAAGTAATATTTCCATAATTATTGATTATAAGTCTGTAAATTGCAAATAGAGTTTTTTATCAGAATTCTTAGAATGAAGAGCCTACAAATACAATGAATGAGTTTCTTCTATTATTCAATGATCATTTCTTTATTAATTTGCCTACATATGGAGATACTTTGAAAGTGATTTCGCCAACCATGTTAGTAGAGGAAGTAAAGAAAATGTATCAGAAAGCATTTGAAAGATACAGTTATTTAACTTGTTTGTAATAACTAGCGACATTAAAAAATATTATTCTTCGTTGTTATTTAATTAATTTAAAAAATATTTGGATAGACATTATGAAAAGTATAATTAGAGACCATAAGATACTAAATAGAATAATTGCAGAATTGAAAATGGAGAATGATTATTTGAAATCTCCAATGTATAAATTTGAGATGACTCAAGATATTAAAGGTGTATATTCGATTTTATTGAATCCTCCTAAGAAAAGATTCAAATCTTTAAGGAATTCAAGAGCCAGCTATTTTGAAATTGATGTTAAGGATGTTATTTGCATTTGTTCGGATGGATTAACCAAATGGGTATATTTTACTTGTCCTCAAAAAAGTATTGAAGGAGAATTGTTAATTTTTAATAAATTAGGTTACAACGGTAAAATTGAAGAGTTTTTAGATGAGCACGATCAAACTAAAATTCATTTATGTAAAGTATCAAAATCGCATGCAATTAACTTAAGCTGCTACGATTTAGATGCAAAAAACCTTATTTTTAATTTAGAAACTTCATCAAAAGAGGAATACAAGGAAATACCAATTGGACCTAATTTCTATGAAGAGTATATAAAAAGAAAAGCTGTGTTTGACTTCTTGATTTCGTTTCAAAAAATCTAATTTCGTTTAAAATAAATTTTACCAGTTATTTCTCATTTTAGTTTTGTAAAGTCAATAATGACGTAACAATTTAATTTAAACCAAAATGGCAAAAGGTAATGGCGGAAAGCCAAGCACAACAGGAAATTCTTCAGGAAAAGGGCGCGACAATGCTCCTCCTAAGAAATAAGTTGAAACATTAGGAATAATAGAGGTTCACCAATTGTGAGCCTCTTTTATTTTGATTCCCTCACCTCCTCACGGCTCCCCCAAAAACTCCACCACCACGCCGACCTGTTTCGGGGTAAGCAACCTTTGACCGGGAATAAATCCCGTTTCCTGTAATTCCAGCTACTAGTTTTTTGTTGATGATGATCCACCGGCGGAGCTGGACGCTGGCTGATTTTTTAGTGACGTGCGGAAAGTAAAGTTGAGCTAATTCAGAATATCCGTAAGATCGGAGCTTGAAATTGGGTTGCATAAAACGGAGTAGGAGGCTGTTTATGGTTTCCTAAATTACCGGATCGACTAAAAAAATCCTGTATCGTTTAAACGACAATAGTCGCCGTTTCACGTCTTGTTTTTTAGAAAAGCTACTCTGAATGACGTTTATGTATGTCGCAATATTTAGCTTTGAAAATTGGTGAAAGTTGCCTTATCTTCGTCACACGGGTGCAAAAAGCGCCAACGGGGGTGACCTCCTTACCAACCAGAGCTTTTTCTATCTCGTAACCCCTTAGTATCGTTCTAGTCTTAAGATACAGACAATCAACTTATAACAACTGATTTCAGCGTTCCCGTCCGGACCGCCAGAAAAATCACGTAAAAGCCCTGATAATAAAAAATTATCAGGGCCTTTTTTTAATGCTTTTTTGTAGTACAGCTATAGGATTACCTTCTAAAAGATAAATTTACCAGTTAGAGCTAGCTGTTTACCTTTTTTATATTGTTTTATTCTTCTTTTAGATAAATTGGTTTATATTTATTCATATTACCGTACTAAAAGTACCCTAAATGGAAACAAATTAAACCAGTTCAAACTATAAGTTTAAAATAATCACTATTTTGGTACTATGAATACCGAAAATCAGTCAAAAATAAACCAGCTCCTTTCGACTCAACCATTGGGCACGATAATGCAAACCTTCTGGCTTAAGGAAAAAGGGTATAGCCTCGAATTACAAAAAAGGTATAGAAAAAGCCGGTGGTTGGAAGCTATTGGTAAAGGAGCCTTGAAGAGAGTGAATGATAAAGTAACCTATGAAGGGGCAATCTATGCGTTACAAAAACAATCAGAGTTAACTATTCATCCGGGGGGTAGAACAGCCCTCAGTCTTTTGGGGCTAGGCCATTTCATAGACTTTACATCAAGTAATGTAATATTATTTGGATCTAAAAATGAAAACCTTCCAACCTGGTTTAGGCAGTACGATTGGGGCACAAAAGTCCAATATAATAAAACAGCATTTCTTCCAACAGAAAAGTTTTTGCAAGAAAAAGAATTCAAAAATTTTTCAATTAAAATTTCTAATGCACCACGGGCAATAATGGAATGCTTGTATTTGGTTCCAGGCAAACAAGATTTGATTGAGTGTTTTCATTTTATGGAAAGTATGAATAATGTAAGGCCGAGCGTTGTTCATGAATTACTTGAAAGCTGCGAGTCAATAAAAGTGAAGAGATTGTTTCTTTATTTAGCCGATAAAGTAAATCACGATTGGTTTAAGAAACTTGAAATTGATAAAATAGATTTGGGCAAAGGTAAAAGAAGTATAATCAGGAATGGAATCTATAATTCAAAATATCAAATAACCGTGCCGAAAGAGCTTGAAGAAAGTGATGCAAGAGGAATATAGAAAACAAGTTGGTCTTTTGTTGTCAATCTTGCCTGAAATTGCAAAAGAAGACTGTTTTGCTCTACACGGTGGCACTGCAATAAATCTGTTTGTACGTAATATGCCGAGACTTTCAGTTGATGTTGATATTACGTATCTGTCTCTTGAGGATTTTGAAACATCACAATTTCATATCAATGAAGCATTGAAACGAATTGTAGTCAATATCCAAAAAGTACTTCCAGGTTCAAGAATTCAGCACGAAGAAAAAATCTGTAAATTACTTGTGAATGATAAAAAAGTATCGGTTAAAGTCGAAGTTAGTCTTATGAGCAGGGGATGTATCTTTGAGCCGGAAGTAATGCAATTGTGTTTGAAAGCACAGGAGGAATTTGATGCATTTGTTGAAGTTAAGGTATTACATCATGGTTTGCTTTTCGGTAGTAAAATATGTGCTGCACTGGACATACAACATCCTAGAGACTTATTTGATGTCCTATACCTTCTGAAAAATGAAGGCTTCACAGATGAAGTTAAATCTGGTTTTTTATTTTATCTTTTGAGTCATAGTAGACCTATACATGAGATTCTTTCTCCGCATTTACTGGACCAAACTAGTGCAATGGAAACACAATTCTCGGGTATGACATCAGAAGGTTTTACATACTATGAATATGAGAAAACAAGAGAGTCGTTAATAAAAGCTATTCATCAAAATCTGACTGAAAGCGATAAACTATTTTTAATGGGAATTCTGAAACTTCAACCGGATTGGACTATCTACGATTTTAAGGATTACCCAGGGCTAAAATGGAAACTTCTAAACCTTGAAAAATTGAATGGCGGAAATCCAGAAAAATACCAAGTCATGATTGAACAATTACAAGCTGTGCTTTATCCAGGTAATAGTTAATCTGTAAAATGAAACCATGAAATCAATCGACTAAAAGGAAACTGGGCAAAATATAAATGTATTTTCAAGAAAATTTAATCTGAAAGAATTAATTAACTTGAATAACCGAACACATCTTAAAAATCAGCCCGAAGCCTAAATCTATTAATCAATATATTCTATATATCAATTAGATATGAGTCCTATCCAGAGCTTTGTTTTGGTCCAATGCAACGGGTGAACAGGGGCCGACAAAAGTCAGTCCCATCTATCGTCTAGTCTGAGGAAGAGAAGGGACAAGATTCAGAGAAAGTAGAAATGGGATTGGATAGGACAACCCATTATCTTTTTAATTAATATTTGTTAAAGATGTTAAATTGTTAATATGTTCTATTAAGTCAGGATTATTCACCTTTTTGATTAACTTTTCCTTAATAATTTCGTAGAATGGCTTAACACTATGATAAAGGAAATATTTTCAACTGCTCTAATTCGAATTAAGACGAATTACGTAGTATATTTAATAAGCTTTAGTATTCCATTAATAATTCTCTTCATCACCTACAAAGCAGGTCGAATGCTCGGAATTGATTTAGGTGATCTTACTCGAGATCCAAATACTGTTTTAAAAGGTCATACTTATACGGGGATGATTTCCAATGCCGGTATTTTCTTTTGGAGCGCTTCGGCCACCATTTGTTTGTTTACTGCGGCTTTTCTTTATCGAATGAAAGGTCCTCGACAACAGTTTTTGTTGATGCTCTTTGCAGGTCTCTTATCATTTGTTTTGGGCTTTGATGATGTGTTTCAAATGCATGAAAAAATGTTTAGTAATATTCGATACGTCCCGGAACAATTGTTTTTCCTCACCTATCTTATTTGTATTGTGTTTATTGTTATTGTTTGTTTTAAAACTTTTTTACAAACCGACTTCGTGCTTTGGTCGCTTGCTTTATTTATGTTCGCAATGTCATTAGTAGTGGATCGTGAAATAATTAAAGCAGAATCAGATCATGCATTTTGGGAGGATAGTTTTAAATTTACAGGCATCGTACTATGGACAGCCTATTATTTAAGAACCTCAATGTCATTTATCTTACAACATATTCAATTAGTTAGAAAGTAATAATAATGAAATCAAAGAGTGAGATTAAAGAGTCTTTTAAAATTCATCTGTTTCAAATGAATCGGGAAATGAGTTTCGCTTCGATTTTGAAGCAGATATTAACCAAGCACGGTCTATTACTAATTTTCAATAATTTTTGGCTAACACTAAAAAGTAATTTTAAAAGTATTTTTAAAATCGTTTTTCTTTTTATTGTATTTCTTTTTGCAGTCTTAGTAATTGCTGTTAAGTCGGGGATAGAACCTTCCGATTTGTCAAGAGATTATAGTGGAGTTTATCATTTAGAGCCTTATGTGGGAATGTTAAGTTCATTGGGAATTTTTATTTGGTGCGCCTCTGTAACTTTATGTTGGTTTTCTTGGTATTTTTTGAGAATGAGAAATCCAAATTCTGGTCGCAAGAATTTCTTTTTTGTAAGTGGACTTATCACTGCCATCATTGCCATTGATGATTTGTTTCAGTTTCATGAAATCATCATTCCTGATTATTTTGGAATTCCTGAGATCAGTTTCTATATTGCTTATACACTCATCTTAATTGTATTTAATATTAAATATGTAAATACATTAATGAATAAAAATTTTAGTGTTCTCATAGCATCTTATTTCTTTCTGGCCATCTCTATTGTATTCGATGTGTTTTTTGAAGAGACAGTAGCTTTTGGAACCTATATTGAAGATGGATTGAAGTTTATTGGGATAGCCCTTTGGTCGATATACTTTTTCAAAACGGTCTTGGTAGAATTAAGCGGTGCTATTGAAGAGGAACCTAGAATTTAAGCTTCCTTTTTCTTCATTTTTAGGTTGAAATTATTGACTTCATGTTTAGTTCATAAGAAAAGGTTTGTTTTGCATTGTACTCTTGAAACTGTAGGAGTATAGTTCATTCCCACTTCATGTAAATGAATGAACTTTGTTTTCCAGAACACGTTAAAAGTAGAACTATCAAATTATGAAAAAAATCTTCTTATTCTGTATTTACTTCATTGCTGCTGGTGTTTTCGCCAACGCACAAGATGCAAAAACTCCTGCCACTAACGCAGAGATTACCTTCGAAAAAGAATTATACGATTATGGTACCATTGACTATGGCAGTGATGGTAGTTATGCTTTTAAGTTCACCAATACCGGAAAAGATCCTTTAGTAATAACCAATGCCACTGGTTCATGTGGATGTACCGTTCCAAAGTGGCCGAAGGAGCCCATCTTAAAAGGTCAATCAGCTTATATAAACGTAACTTACGATACCAAACGTCCTGGTCCTTTTACTAAAACCGTTACTATTAATTCTAACGCAAAATCTGCTTCAAAAGTAATTACCGTCAAAGGCGTAGTAAGATCCCAAGAACAAACCGACGATCAAATGCCTATTCGTAAAGATAACGGCTTGTCTCCCTTAGAAAATAATTCGAAATAACTAATTAATTAATAAATAAACTAAACAATTCATCATGAAAAAATCAATCATTCTTGCCACTTGTGGAATGTTATTCGCAGCTACAATGGTAAATGCTCAAACTGACAAAGCAATGAGCAAACCAGCAGCTCCAGCAACTACTCAAGTAGCAGCTCCTGCTGAAAACAAAAATGCAGCTGAAATGACTTTCGGTAACGAAGAATTTAATTTCGGAACCATTAAGCAAGGTGAGTCAGTAACTCATGAATTTACTTTTTCCAATGACGGGAAGGAAGATTTAATCATTACAAATGCTCAAGGATCTTGCGGTTGTACTGTCCCTCTTTACCCAAAAGAGCCAATTAAAAAAGGCGCAACAGGTGCTATTAAAGTAACTTTTAACTCTGCTGGTAAAATGGGTATGCAAGACAAAACAGTTACAATTACTTCTAACGCAAAGAACAGCCCTCGTATCCTTCATTTGAAAGGAACGGTTGAAGCACCAGCCGCTCAGCCTGCAAATGCTACTCCTGCAAAGTAATTCTATCAACTAAAAAGTTTAATTTTGTAATCCCGGCCCAACGGCCGGGATTAATATTTTAACACAATGCCAAAAATATCTGATAAAGGGCTAAAAATGCCACCAAGCCCAATTCGTAAACTTGTTCCTTTTGCCGAGAAAGCAAAAAAAAGAGGTGTGCACATCTATCATTTGAATATTGGTCAACCCGATATTCATACCCCAGAGGTGATGATGGATGCTATTCATAAAATTGACTTGAAAGTGATAGAGTATAGTCATTCTGCTGGTATTGAGTCTTATAGAAAAAAACTGGTTGGTTATTATCAAAAGTTTGATATTAACCTAAGTTGGGAAGATATAATAATTACTACTGGTGGGTCCGAAGCGATTGAAATTGGTATGATGGCCTGTTTAAACGCTGGAGATGAAATTATTGTGCCCGAGCCTTATTACGCAAATTATAACGGTTTCAGTACTCAAGCAGATGTGGTGGTGAAGCCAATACCATCTAGTATAAAAACAGGATTTGCATTGCCCCCAATCGAAGAATTTGAAAAGGCGATCACTTCTAAAACAAAGGCCATTTTAATTTGTAATCCTAGTAATCCAACTGGATATTTGTATACGAAGGAAGAGTTGGAAGTGCTTCGGAAAATTGTTTTGAAACACGATTTATACCTTTTCTCTGATGAGGTGTACCGTGAGTTTTGCTATGATGGACGCGAGTATGTTTCATCAATGCATTTAGAGGGATTGGATCAGCATGTAGTTTTAATGGATAGTGTTTCTAAAAGGTACAGTGCCTGTGGTGTTCGAATAGGGGCTTTGATTTCAAAAAATAAGGATGTAATGTCTGCTGCTTTGCGATTTGCACAAGCTCGCTTGAGTCCTCCTACCTTAGGACAGATAGCTGCCGAAGCCGCTATTGATACTCCTGATTCCTATTTCGCCGAAGTACATAAAGAGTATATTGCTCGACGTGATTTTGTAGTGGAATCACTGAATAAAATGGAAGGTGTATTTTGCCCAAAGCCAAGTGGAGCCTTTTATTGTATGACAGAATTGCCAGTAGATGATGCAGACAAGTTTTGCCAATGGCTTTTGGATTCTTTTGCTTTCAATAATCAAACGGTAATGTTAGCTCCCGCAAGCGGATTTTATTCTGTTCCCGAACTTGGTAAACATCAAGTAAGAATTGCATATGTTCTGAATCAAGAATCGCTAAAGAATGCGATGGCTTGTCTGGAAGAAGCATTAAAAGTGTATCCAGGTAGAACCATCTAATAAAAGTCTTACTTTTCTTTAGATAAATCATCGTCAAGAATTCCATTATACGAGAGAAAAAAAGCAATCGTGTCGTGATAAAATTTCCTCCTTATAGAGGAAATAAAATTTTTATTTTTCTAAGTGTTTGCTAAGGTGCCTTTTAGATGGTTTTATTTTCAATATTGAAATGTTAATATTTATAAATTGAACTCTCCTTTTAGCGCTAACTCATCCAATAGATTTGTGTGTTTAGCAACGATCCATTGAAGATGCCAGCCTTAGAAATAGAGTTAATTAATCAAATTGTTTTAGTATTATTAGGAGGTGCGACTATCGTGCAGCTTTTTTATTTTCTGATGGGAATGTCGGGTCCCTCATTTTACAAAAAATCTGAATTTAAAAGCGCTCCATTCACTTCTCCTGTATCAGTAGTTATTTGTGCTCGAAATGAACTCAAAAATTTACGAAATTTCCTTCCTTCTATCCTCGATCAAGACTATCCCGAATATCAAGTGGTAGTAGTGAACGATTGTTCATGGGATGAGTCAGCTAATTTCTTGGAGGAGATGGAAGATGCCTATTCCAATTTGAAAGTAATCACGTTGAAGGAGCAAGAGAAATACCAACACGGCAAGAAATTCGCGCTTACTTTGGGGATCAAAGGAGCTTCTTATGAGCACCTTTTGTTGACTGATGCTGATTGTAAACCTGCTTCAAGGAATTGGATCAGAGTCATGGTGCAAGGTTTTACCAAGGAGAAAGAAATGGTGATTTCCTATGGAGCTTATAATAATGAACCCGGGCTTCTTAGTAAGTGGATTCGCTTTGATACGGTGATGAATGCAATGCTGTACCTTAGTCGTGCGTTAAAGGGGAAAGCTTATATGGGCGTCGGACGAAACTTGGCCTATACCAAATCGCTCTTCTTTAAAAATAAAGGTTTCGCTAAACATTATCATATTATGTCAGGCGACGATGACCTCTTTGTGAACGAAACATCCAATCAAAGCAATACTTCAGTAATTCTAAATCCGGATGCTTTTACGTATTCAAAGCCTAAAACAAGTCTATATACCTGGATTTGGCAAAAAAAACGACATATGAGCACAGGTAAGCATTATAAAAGCAGCGACCGAGGATTTGTTGGTGGTTACTTTTTTAGCTTGTTTTTGTTCTGGTTAACTGTAATTCTTGCATTTATTTTGAAACTTAATTGGCAACTCATCGTAGGAATTATTGCAATACGTCTTATGACTCAAATGATAGTTTGTTGGAAAGGATTTAAAGCATTAGGTGAAAAAGACCTGGTGTTTTTTCTTCCTGCCTTTGATATCATCACTGCTTTCTCATATCCTATCCTAGCTGTTTCTAATCTCTTCATCAAAACCAAATCCTGGAAATAATGGCTGTCACATCTACCCTTCAACCTGCAAAAAAGAAAAGCAGTAGTAAATCAACAAATGTTTCTACCGAGGAAATTGTAAAACCCATAGTAGAAGTAGCAGATAGTGAAATTCAGCATTTATCTGATAAGGCTATCAAAGATTATAAGATTGTGCGTCGCGCTGTCGATCATGGTGACCAAAAAGCCTATGCCGAGTTAATGTCTCGCTACAAAGATTCTATCTATTATATGCTCCTCAAAATGGTGAATAACCGTGATGATGCTGAGGATTTAACCATAGAAGCTTTTGGTAAAGCATTTAGAAATATTAAGCAATACACTCCTGATTATGCTTTCAGTACTTGGTTGTTTAAAATCGCAACCAATAACTGTATCGATTTTATTCGCAAGAAAAGAAAATTGATGTTGTCAATAGATCGTGGTTTTGAAAACGAAGATGGACAAGATATCACGCTTGAAATTAAATCGGATGGACCAAGTCCCGACGATGTAATGATGAAGAAGCAAAAAGTTTTGATGATGAAAGACGTGGTGGAGAAATTAAAACCACGTTACCGTCGCTTAGTTGAATTACGTTACTATCAAGAATTATCCTACGAAGAAATTGCTGATGAGTTAAAGCTTCCTTTAGGAACTGTAAAAGCTCAATTATTCCGTGCTCGTGAATTTTTATACCAAATCATGAAAAACTCTGAGTACGTAAATCACTAAAACTGGATTTATCATAAAGAACTAAATTACCTTTGCCCCATGTCAGAAAACATGGGGCTTTCTTTTTCTTATCAGGATTACCTACCAAAAATTACTTCGGAGCAAGTAGAATTGCTAGTTCGCTTTAAGGAGATCTTCTTAGAATGGAATAGTCATATTAACTTGATTTCGAGAAAGGATACAGAGCTATTTGAAGTGAAACATGTACTTCATTCTCTTTCCATTTCTAAGTTTATTCGATTTAATCCAGGTGCTAGAGTCTTGGACTTGGGCACAGGTGGAGGTTTTCCGGGAATTCCGTTGGCCATCCTTTTTCCAGACGCAAAGTTCATTTTAGTGGATTCCATCGAAAAGAAAATGAAAGTCGTAGCCGACATTGTCGAGCAACTTCAATTGAAAAATGTAACAGTAAAAAGGGGGCGAGTGGAGGAGTTGGATTTGGAGGTAGATTATGTTTTGAGCAGAGCCGTTGCGCCCATGAACGACTTAATTCATTGGACAAAAGATAAATTAATAGAAGGTCAAGTGGGATCTTTGCCCAATGGATGGGTGATTTTGAAAGGCGGTGACTTGTCCGAAGAGCTTGGCTTTTACAGAAAAATGGTTGAAATTCAGAAGATTAGCGACTATTGGCAAGATGAATTCTTTGAAACTAAGCTCATTGTATATTT
The DNA here is from genome assembly GCA_046160245.1 of Bacteroidia bacterium. GTDB lineage: Bacteria > Bacteroidota > Bacteroidia > AKYH767-A > OLB10 > JAJTFW01. Next base: position 5,077 of record JBJXGU010000246.1, on the reverse strand, counting down.
AGCCAGACAAATTCTATGAAAAATAAAAAATCTTTTTGAGTAAAAGACATTTTTTCTATCTTTGCGCTCCCTTTGGGGGTAATTAATAGATCGATATGAAAAGGACATTCCAACCCTCGCTACGTAAACGTAGAAATAAACATGGCTTCCGTAAGCGCATGAGTTCAGCCAATGGTCGTAGGGTTTTAACAGCACGCAGAAAGAAAGGACGTAAAAAATTAACGGTATCTGACGAACGTAGTTGGAGAAAATAATTTCTTACTGAAAAAAATAGTGAAGGCAACCCATCGGTTGCCTTTTTCATTTTCATGAAGGTGTGGAGGATAGAATAATTTTTTCAATTTGTGAATGAAGCGACAACAAGTCGTGTCCACATTCTAATTCATGCAAATTGATTTTGTAATTAAATTTTTCTAGAAATAGATCAGCCGATTTTGGAGTGATGATCGCATCGTATTTACCAATGAAAAACTCCACTCTAATTTTCTTTGCGTGGAAATAATGATTCATCAATTTTGGATGAGGTTCATAGTTTCTTAAAGCAATCCAACTGTGGTAAATACGATATCTTTTCTCAACTTCATCGGTATTGTTGATGAAAAAAATTTCAACTTTTTCGGAAATTATTTTCACCCATCGTAAGGTTCGAATAATGCGATGTAAAGATGCCGGTGATTTCACTAAAAGTGATCCAATTCTTCTTCCTAAGTAAGTTTTTGCAATAAAATTTCTTACTCTATTATTTTTCATTCCATCAGGAGCCAGCACAAATAATTCATGTATTCGATGTGGAATTTTATGAACTAAGCCCATCACCGTCTTTCCCCCTTGACTATAACCCATCAAAGAGCAGCGCACCTTTTTCTTTTCCCAAAGTAACTTTTCCACCATATTCGAAAGATGGGAAGGCGTGAAGACGGGGAGTCTCTTTTTTACAGAAACAGAATGGGGTCCATGGTACAAGAAATCGAAAGCGATGAGGGTATATTTCTGACCCAAACTCTTCTCAAACCGATGAAAATCATCTGAAATTCGACCGAAACCATGAAAGCAAAGCAAGAGCTCATCTCCACTTCCATATGATTTATAGGGAAGTGTGAAATCGCCATCGGTCAAAAATGAATAATTAGCGTCGGACATGAATACAAAGGTACACCCAATCAACTTATCTTAACTTTTCAACAACACTCTTCTGTGACCTTCCGTTTTCTTAATTTTGTATTCTAAAATCGTGATGTACTTGATGCAACCATCAGCCTGCCATGATCCATTAGTTTTTTCCCCCTCTAGTCGATTGTTTTCTTTCCTTAATATGTCTTCACAGACATCACCATTTTTTACTTTTTCTTCTATTTATCTGTCATTCATCTCCTCATTTAACGAATTAAAAATCTAGCACATGCCTCGCGATCATTCAATTAAATCAGTACTAATTATCGGAAGTGGTCCCATCATCATCGGACAAGCATGTGAATTTGATTATGCCGGCAGTCAAGCTTCCCGCTCCATGAAGGATGAAGGCATTGAGGTGATACTGATCAATTCGAATCCAGCAACCATTATGACGGATCCAGTTACAGCGGATCACATCTACCTAAAGCCTTTAACGAAGAAGTCGATCATTGAAATTTTAGAAAAGCATAAAATTGATGCTGTGCTACCTACTATGGGCGGACAAACTGCCTTGAATCTATGTATCGATTGCCAAAAGGCAGGAATTTGGGATAAGTACAACACAAGAATTATCGGAGTAGATATTGATGCCATCAAGACAACGGAAGATCGTGAGAAATTTCGACTTTGTATGCTCGCTCTTGGTGCTAATGTTTGTAAAGGAAGAACGGCAACTTCCTACTTAGAAGGGAAGGAAATTGCTCAAGAAATTGGATTTCCATTGGTCATTCGCCCCTCGTTTACTTTGGGTGGAACGGGTGGAGGATTTGTTTTTGATAAGGAAGCATTTGATGAAGCCTTGAATAATGGATTACATGCAAGTCCCATTCATGAAGTGTTGGTTGAGCAATCTATCATGGGTTGGAAAGAATATGAGTTGGAGTTGTTAAGAGATAATGTTGGAAATGTAATCATCATTTGTTCCATCGAAAATTTTGATCCGATGGGTATTCACACAGGAGATTCGATCACTGTAGCGCCTGCCATGACATTAAGTGATCGATGTTATCAGAACATGCGTGACCTAGCCATCAAATGCATGAATGGAATTGGACAGTTTGCAGGAGGATGTAATATTCAGTTTTCAGTAAATCCGAATGATGAAAATGAAATCATCGTTATTGAAATTAATCCACGTGTTTCACGTTCATCGGCATTAGCATCCAAAGCCACAGGTTATCCTATTGCGAAAATTGCAGCTAAGCTTGCCATCGGTTATAATTTGGATGAGTTGCAAAATCAAATTACAAAATCCACCTCTGCGTTTTTTGAACCTACCATCGATTATGTTATTGTTAAAGTGCCAAGATGGAATTTCGATAAATTTAAAGGTGCCGATCGTCATTTAGGTTTGCAGATGAAATCAGTGGGTGAAGCGATGGGTATTGGAAGAAGTTTCCAAGAAGCATTGCAAAAAGCTTGTCAGTCGCTCGAAATAAAACGTAACGGATTAGGTGCTGATGGAAAAGAGTTGACGAATCAAGATCAAATTTTAGATAGTTTAAAGAATCCAAGCTGGAATCGTTTGTTTCATATTTACGATGCGTTTAAGTTGGGAATTCCCTTTAAGACAATTCAAAAATTAACACAAATTGATGCATGGTTCTTAAATCAAATTGAAGAACTTGTTGAATTAGAAAAAGAAATTCAAAAGTATACTTTGGATACTTTGTCTCGTGATTTGATGATGGAGGCAAAGCAAAAAGGTTATGCCGATCGACAAATTGCACATCTTCTTCGCTGCTTGGAAAGTCAAGTGCATGCGAAACGAAAGGAGATGGATATTCACCGCGTGTATAAATTAGTAGATACTTGCGCTGCAGAGTTTGAAGCGAAAACACCTTATTACTATTCCACTTTTGAAACGGAAAATGAATCCATCGTTTCCGACAAAAAGAAAATAATTATTCTGGGTTCAGGACCAAATCGTATTGGACAAGGAATTGAATTTGATTACAGTTGTGTGCATGGTGTATTAGCAGCGAAAGAGTGTGGCTATGAAACCATCATGATTAATTGCAATCCAGAAACGGTTTCTACAGACTTTGATATTGCCGATAAACTTTATTTTGAACCCGTATTTTGGGAGCATATTTACGATATCATTCAACACGAAAAACCGGTAGGTGTTATTGTACAGCTAGGCGGACAAACTGCTTTGAAGTTGGCAGAGAAATTAGATAAGTACGGAATTCAAATTATTGGAACAAGTTACAAATCTTTAGACTTAGCCGAAGACCGTGGATCGTTTTCAAATCTTTTGAGAGAATTGAATATTCCGTATCCTAAGTTTGGTGTGATTGAAGATGCTTATCAAGCCGTGGAGTTATCGAAAGATTTAGGTTTTCCACTCTTAGTTCGACCTTCGTATGTGTTGGGCGGACAAGGAATGAAAATTGTGATCAACGAACAAGAGTTGGAAACACATGTAGTAAATATTTTGAAAGATATTCCAGGCAATAAAGTATTGTTAGATCATTTTTTAGATCGCGCCATTGAAGCAGAAGCGGATGCTATTTGCGACGGAGAAGATGCTTACATCATCGGAATCATGGAGCATATTGAACCTGCGGGAATTCATTCGGGAGATAGCAATGCCGTGTTACCACCTTTCGATTTGAGCGACCATGTAATCAAACAGATTGAAGACATAACGAAAAAAATTGCACTAGCTATGAAAGTGAAAGGCTTGATCAATATTCAGTTTGCAATCAAAGAAGAAATTGTATACGTGATTGAGGCAAATCCAAGAGCCTCCCGTACTGTTCCGTTTATTGCGAAAGCCTACGACGAACCGTATGTGAATTATGCGACGAAGCTTATGCTGGGAGACAAGAAATTGAGTGATTTTACGTTTAATCCCAAGAAAGGTGGTTATGCCATTAAATTGCCTGTTTTCTCTTTCGATAAATTCAAAGATGTAAATAAAGAGTTAGGTCCAGAGATGAAATCTACCGGCGAAGCCATTTATTTCATTGATGATTTGCAGGACGAGGTCTTCACAAAATTATACGACGAAAGAAATTTATATTTATCACGATAAAATACAGAACGGCGATGCACGTCTTTAAATTATTGAATTAAAATGTCCGACTTCTTGTTTATACTTCTTATCATTTTTTTAATCTTTGGTGTCTTCCGGCGCTACATCTTTTTTTTCCTGATGACGGCTTTGTCTAAGAAGGTATTCAAAGAAATGAATAAGATGAACGAGCGTCAGTCTGGTTTTAATCAACAGCAAAACCAGCAGCAAAATCCACAGCAACCTACTCAAAAAGAGCAAGTCAAAAGTAAGTCCAACAAAGGCGTTTCCGACGATCATGGAGAGTATGTTGATTTTGAAGAAGTGAAAGATTGATAGAAGTTTTTAAAGCCCCTCGCCTCTGGAGAGGGGTAAGGGGAGAGGCTAAAATTTTATTGAGCCAACAATCTGTTTTTGTAAGGAGAAATAAGTATATATTGACTAAACCTAAACCTTAATCTTAAGATTAGCATATGAGGTCATTAGTGAATTTTTAGTTTTTAACGCCCCTCGCCTTTTGAGAGGGTCGCGAAGCCTCACGAGGGGTGATGCTAGAATAATAAGAATACTAGAATTTATATTTATTAACAAAGCAAATTCCTCCTCGCCTTTGGAGAGGAGGTTAGGTGGAGAGGCTTGAACAAAAAGAATGTTAGTATTTATATTTAGCAGCCAATCAAATTCCTAATCGCCTGTAGAGAGGGATAGGTAAGGCTAGGCTAGAAATTTGACTTTATTGAAATTAAATAATAGATTTTCATCCCTTTTTACCCCTTTTAAGGTTAAACTTTTTTAAAGGATGTTGCGAAAAGCAATTATCTAAATTAATCTCACTATTTTCATCCTCTTAAATTAGAATTAAGTCCTATGAAACCATCCTTG
>JBJXGU010000245.1:0-24628 GCA_046160245.1 Bacteroidia bacterium | reverse complement strand
AAAGTCGATATGCATAACATTATCTGCATCTAAAATAACAGCCAAATCATAATGTGACTTTATTTGATCAAAGGCTGCATTAATCGCTTTGGATTTAGTGCTTTTATCAAAGGAAACAGGAATGACTTGAATGGGCAATTTTTTTAATTCTTGTAAAGTTTCTTCTCTTAAGGAGTCTGCAATAACATATACATCATAACGATGTGAAGGATAATTTTGTAAAAGTGCGTGTTTGGAGGTAATTAAAATTACTTCATCTTCTTTATAAGAAGGCATGAAAACTGCAATTTTCTTGAATTGATTTTTGTTGTCGTATTTTTTTATTCGATAAAAATGGCCCGCAATGGAAAAGAATAACGAATAGAATACTGTGACCATACAAGTCACAAATAAGATGAGTGCTATGAGATTGATGAGTACCATTCGCTTTTATATTAATGATTCATTTCTATGGATGTCTTTTGCAGTAATATTCCAAAGTACGCCTCTCCAAAAGGCCTTCAACATATCTATTTTACCATGTACTACATATTGAATGGAGTTTTTGGGAATAGACACAAGCGTGAAGAAGATAATACTGATGAGGAGTTTAAAACCACGAACATTTCTTCGCTGAAACAGTAATCGGTTTCGAGTAAGATAATATGTTTTTAAAGTGCTTCCTTTTCCTGTCGACATGGATTCTTTGTGGTAGATTTCGGATCCGGCTTCATACCAAATAGAAAATCCTGCTTTTTTAATTCGTTCACAGTAATCCATCTCTTCGTAATACAAAAAGAATAAGTCAGCCATCAGTCCCACTTTTTCCACTACTTTTCTTGAAATCATCATAGCCGCACCGTGTGCTCTGCTGGTTTCATGTGATTGATTGTATTGACCAACGTCTTGCTGTCCAAATCCAATGGATGTTCCTCTTCCTGTGTAAGGGTTGATGGGATTGAATCCTGCAAACTGAATCACCCCGGGACTATGATGAAAAATGATCTTTGGAGAGGCTACACCAATTGTTTTATCATTTTCCATCAGTTCAACCAGTGGTTCTAAAAATCCAGGATGAACTTCGGTATCATTGTTTAATAAAAGAAAATAATCGCCGCTGGCGGCATGTAGTCCCAAGTTATTACCACCTGCAAAACCTAGATTTGTTTTACTACTGATAAATTTAATCCAGGGATGATTAGCGAGAATTGTACTCGGATCTTCTTTAGAGGCGTTATCTACAATGATGACTTCAATATTAGGATATGTGATTTTCTTTAGTGATTCTAAGAGTTCACACGTTACAGAAGCACCATTATAATTAATGCTAATTATTGAGACTTTAGGATACATTGCTGAATTCATCTTCTTGTTTTAACGAAGCTTTCTTGACAAAAGTTTCTCCAAGAAACATGAAAACAAGTGAAAGGTAAATGACAGTTCCTGTAGGAAATTGTCCAAATATTTGATTTCCATAGCTGGCAAAGCAAACGCCAAAAAAGCCCCCGTAAAGGGCTCCAAGCTTAAATTTGAGTTCGGAGTCTTTCATTTTAAAAAGGAAGATGAATCGATTACCTATTAAATAGAGCAACATGCAGAGGTAAATCGTTAAGCCAATGATTCCACTTTCTGCCCAAATCTTCACGTACCAACTATCGAGAGGTGTGGTGGCTAAGAAGGAGCCCGGACTAAATCGTTGTCCCCAGGATCCGGCCGATCCAATTCCTCCTCCTATAGGTCGAGAAGCCAAATAGACTTTTAATTTTTTCTGATTCTCTAATCGATCCATCAAGGACGCATCGTTTGGATCCAGAGCGGTACGCATCCTGCGCACTTGATCGTTGTTTTGACCAATGGTTGTGTATTTTAAAATTCCAAATGCTAGAACGCCCATGATCAAACCTGGAATAATAATTTTCATATTATTACTTATCAAGAAGTAAATTGCAAAGCCAGTAATGGCCACAAACAATGCACCACGAGTTCCAGAGATTGCCATTCCATATAAACTTAAAAGACTTGTAAATATGAAGAAGTATTTTCTACGCTTGGTTTTGCAGGGACCCATAGCTAAAATTCCAGCCACAACTCCGGTATGGGCTTGTGCTGCTCCAAATTGCCCGGCATCAGAGTAGAATGAGAATATCCTCAATTTTCCAAATAGAACATGGGTTTGCTTAGCTCCTGAATCTAGCCACAATTGTTCAGCCGAATCTACACCAAAGATCATTTGCTTGATTCCCCAAAATGTAGCGAGGAGCGAGAGACCAAACCAAATGTTAATGAATTTATCTAAATCTTCTTCACGATAAATTAAAATAAAGGCTAACGGTATGGTCGCTACGAAATATAAGGAAACACCTCTTACAGCATAAAACCAAGCTTCAAAACTTCGCGCTTCTGGATTCACGACTTCAAAAACAGTATAAGCAAACCAGATCAATACGGCTGTCATTAAAGGACTCTTTACACCTGGAGACTCAAAGTCTTCATTTGTTCTGAAGAGAACACCAAGAGCAGTAAGGAGTAGAATGATATCTACGACTAAACCAAAAGGTCCGTCAATATATCGCGTGATTCCATTTGCAAAAAAGCAAAATACAAACATGGCCCACATCCCAAATCGAGGTCTGGCAATAATAAGTCCAACAAATCCCAGTGCAAAAGGTAAGGCCGCTAAGCCTACTATGGACACAATTCCTCCTTTACTAAAAGTGATGCCTAGTACAATGGCTAAAAGAGCCAGTACAATTACCTTTAGTACATCTTTTACTTTGACGCTATTAGGATGCGGAATTACCAATCCTCATTAATTTAAATCTGTCTTTTACGGAACGAGCCATATCCATCAACGTATTGAAACCGGTGGAAAGCGTTTCTTTGATAGAATGATTCAAATACTTTTTCAAGAAATAATTTCCAAAGATGACCCCTGTTAAGAAAGTGAGAATGGAAACCGCTGCGATACTTCCAATAGTTCCAAAATAATGGATCGCGATAATATCGCCGGTCACATTCACAATGAGCATCAGAATAACTTTTATAAAATTTAAATAGGGCTTTCCTATGATATCTAAAGTGATTCCACTGAAACGATCGAGTGGAAGGAAGGCTGTGTAAACCGCCAGAATCCTTAATACATGTGCTGATTCTGCATATTGCGCTCCACCTAAAAGTACAACGAGGGAGTCGGCGAATAATATGCTTCCAATAATAAATGGAAGTAAAACAAAACTTAATAAACCAGTGTATTTGTAAAATATTGCTCTTAATTCAAGTTTCTTGTCAGGAGTTCTAAATTTTGACATAATGGGCATAGCCGATACAGCAAAGCTACGCAGTAAAATTTCTATTACTTCGATTAACTTTAAGGAAATGCTATAGGACGCAAGCGCACGAGCACTTAGCATGAATCCTATAATTAGTGTATCTGAACTTCTCAATAAATTAGATCCCATCATGGTTCCCATGCTGAACTTTCCAAAGTTGAAGAGGTCCTTCATCATTTTCTTTGTAGCTAATCGAACAGTACCGATCATCGACCATCCTGTCCATAATGAAATTGCACTTGGCAGTAATCCTGAGAAAATAAATCCAGCTAAAACTATTTCTACGCTGCTCGTTTGTGTGATTAAAGCAACTAAAATGAAAGCAATAAAACTGAGTTGATTTAGGAGACGAATGTAGAGTACTTTTTCAAAGGAAGATCTTGATTGCAATAACCAAGCTGCATAATTAAAGGGTAAAGTGGTGAGAGCAGCGAGCCAATACCAAGATAGAAATAGCTTGAATCCTTCGTTGGAAATTAAATGTGAAAAGAAAATATCAGCGAGTATGGTTACAATCGATAAAATAAGTGTGGTGATGATACTGATTAACCAACCCGATCCTGCCACTTCTCCGAACTGTTCTTTTTCTGCAGAAGCAGCAAAACGAATCAACGAGGTATGAATGATTCCGGCTCTTAACAAATCGGAGAAAACATAAGCAGTCAGGAACATAAACCATGCTCCCATATCATCTTTTGAAAGTAATCGTGCTACTAAAGCCAAACTCCCAAATCCAAGAATAGCATTGGTTATATTTCCAGCTAAGGATAAGGTGTGACTATTTTTTATGAATTTTCCTAGTATTTTCGACACGTTGCTACAATTTGGTGATTGTAGTTCTTTACGTTCGTCGGAAGTCAAATGTTACAACTCGCTTGGCAATCCTTCTGGCATTACTTCTTCTCTTAGGAATTTCTCCAATAATGGCTTCCATCCGGTCCAAATCAACAAAATTCAGTAGAATTACAGGTTTTTTGTCGATTATACTGGTAAATAAATTCAACGCCCTAGAGTCTGATTCCGACCATACACGTTCTGCGGAAAGTAAAAATAAATTAGAATGAACACCATTAAGTAGTGTGTCCGGAACAGAAAATTTGCTGAGCTCTTCTAATTCGATGATGATGATGTGATAATCCGATTTCTTAACCCCAATCTTCAAGAGCCAGTCGGATATATTTTTTGAATTTTGAAAATTCTCGTCCTGAGCGTAACGTTGACCTTTAACTTTAATAGGATTGACAAAGGATAAATCGCTTGTACTTAGATATAAAATGGAGCTATAATATTCAGTGAATTTGTTTACAATGTTCTTTCCTACAAAAGTTTTTCCTTCTCCCTTTTTGATACTGGATAGTGTAATAATGACAGGCTCATTCTCTTTGTTGAATTCATCCTTGTTTTGAACAATAAAATTGGAGCGAAAATGAGAAAGTATAGATTTATTCAATTCTTCTACAATGACCAATTTATCGATGGTATCAAAATTCGGAAATGCACTTAAGAATTTAAGTCCGGTGAATTTCTCGGCGCGGACTGTGCTTTGTACGGTCTTTCCTAAGAGTGTTTTTGCTATGATAACTGCCAAAGAAAGAATGAAAGTAGCCACAAAGGCCATAATCACTAAAATAGTTCTCTTTGATGGTTGCGGTTTTAACGGAAGAAATGGGAAATCTGTTATGCTTAAGTTGTTCGACATTTCTAAACTTTGCTGACGTAATTTAGCCAGATTGAGTCCATGCAATACACTTAAATATTCTTTTTCATTGATGTCAACTTCACGTTCGATTCGCTTTAAGTTAGAGCCAATAGGAGCGAGTTCCTTGTAAATGCCATCAAAACTCTCAAGGCGTTTTGCAATTACTTTCAATTTCGCCTCATTCTCATCCACAGCAAGGTAATTACTCAACCATTCGTTCAATATACTCATACGAGGCAATCCTTCCGGTGTATTATTCCATTTATATTGACTTTCAATTTCCTCTTTTATGGATTTCTTTAATCTTTCAGATTCTGCACGGTGTTTGCTTAACAATTCTCGATCTTCATTGTATAATTCAGCATTCGCAATTTTATAGGTCAATTCGGAGAGTTGTTCTCTAAGTTGAGAAAGTTTTGCGTTCACTTCGAGAATGTTTTTCTTCATCTCAATTTTCTGCTCTACTTTCTTTAATGCTGCACTAGAAGCATCTAATGCTTCTTCTTGCTTTTGATAGTCTGCAGTAACATCTTCTTTCGATTCAGCCACGAATTTGGCTTGTTCGTAATAATTGATGATTTTATTCTGAGAACTATAGTCTCTCAATCTGTCTTCAGACTGTCGTAAATGCAGCGCAGCTAGTCGGAGTTGGTCTTCAAAATATTTAACCACATTATTGGTCTCTTGTCCTTTGATGCCTTTGTATCGGGATATCACAACATCCACTATGAATTGAAGTGTTTGTTGGCAGACTGCAGGATCATTGCTTTTATAAGAAATTTCAATCATGTCGCTGGATTGCTTTCTCATAGCACTCATATTCGATGAAATGACATCTAAACTATAAATGCTGCCGGGTTCCGTCAGCAGTTGTACGATCTCATTATTAAATTTAGCTTTCTTAAAACTTTCAATCTTAAAAAAAGTGAGATCTTCCGATCCTTTCACGATCAATTTTAATCGCAATGAATCTGGAATCGACTCATGAATTTTATTAAAATTTTCTTCGGAAATTTCTTTATAACTTGGTTCTTTAATGAGCAAATGCTTTGCGAGTAACCGCATACCAACTTCTTCAATGGACTCCCTAGATTTGATGGTCGCCATTAAATTGTCAAACGCATTGTTAACAGCAAAATAATCTATTCGATCGTCTTCTCCAGATGTAATCCCGTAACCACTGGCAATTCCGGTGTAAACTTGTGTATTGGATACATATTCCTTTTTTGTATTACGGGTTAGAAAAAACACGACACCCGCTGTAAAGAGCGGGAACAAAACTAGAAGTTTCCAGTTTCGAAATATAATCCGAATGAATTCAAGAAGGTTCACTTTATCTAACTAAGGTATCTAATCGCTTTCCCAATAATTTTTCTAGTTGTTGAAAGCTGGTATAAAATTCCCTTCTGGAGAATTCATAATCAGTTTCAGCTTTTGTAGCAATCGCTGAAATGGATGAGAAATCGGCAATGGAGATGTCTCCTTGAGAGAACTGTTTATCTGCCATGTCCAATAATAATCTACTGGTACCACGCGAAGCGCTTGCTATCATCATCATTCGATGTGCTGTCAACATATTGTTATACTCAACAACGACCTGCCGGGATACATCCAATTTGATTTTTTCCCATGTTTGTCGTCGACCCTCTAACTCTTGTTTATAAATATTAATTCTACTCGTTCTTCCAAAAAGTAGGAATAATGGAATATTAACATTCAATGCTAATCTATATCCTGTTTGAACGGTAGCCGATTGAATCGCTTCGGGCTCTTGATTCGTGTTATAAAACGAATTTTGATTACCCAATGACTGCGTAAAAGTTCCAAATACGCCATTTTGCCATTCTCGGCGAGCAAATTTTATTTGTTGAGAGCCCGCTTGAATTAACGCATCTTGTGCTTTCATCGTTGGACTATAAAAAGTAGCAATAGTAATAAGACTATCTAAGGATACGATTTGATCTTTTAAGTCTTTGGTGAGATCGATGGTTTTTATGGCCGTATGATCTCCATTGGTTACGATTAATGCTAAATCATTCTCATTTTCTTTTTCTGTAGCCTGTGCACATGCAATCTGAAAAGTTGAGAATCCAAGTAGAATGGTAATGGCGATTGAAAGGAAATATTCCCCTTTGAGTGACATGACTATACGTTTTCACTTTGTAACATCGCAGGAAAAGTCTTCAAAATAATTTTGATATCTAATAGGATGGAATGATTAAGTGCATAATTGTTATCTAGCGCGATTCTTTCTTCTTCTGACATATCCTTTTTGCCACGCTTAGTTACTTGCCATAGACCAGTTAAACCAGCTGGAGCAAGAAAACGAAATGCCCTGTTGTCGGTAGTTAATAATTCGGCTTCGTAAAGTGGAAGTGGGCGATTACCCACCAATGACATATCACCTTTTAGAATATTTAGCAATTGAGGTAGTTCGTCAATGGAAGAATTTCGTAAGAATTTTCCGACACGTGAAATACGAGGGTCATTTTTTGCTTTAAAGAAGATTCCTTGCTTTTCTACATCTTGTAAAAAGAAATAAAAATTCTCACAATATTGTTTATTGTCTGCGTAAATGATGGGAGAACAGGCTTTGCCTATTCGTTCACAATCAGGACAAGTGGTTGGAATTTCCATAGAAGGACCATCTGCATACAAATTGAGATGTGTCATATTTCCGATGCTTTTGTCGGCACCGGGAATCATAGTTCTGAATTTTAATAAATCAAAAATTTTGTAATTTGATCCAACTCGTTTTGAACGATACATAATAGGTCCTTTCGATTCAAGTCGAATGGCGATAGCGGTAAGTAAAAGTACTGGAGAAGCCATCAAAAGAACTACCGAAGAAAAACTAATGTCAATTAATCTCTTAACAATTAAACTTCTTCTACTATACAATGAAAGCAAGGAATATCTACCATGTTTATGCGTAAACAAGTGAATAACTTGAAATACCGTCGTCACTACTTTTTCTGTAGCGACCACATCTAAATAACCAGCATTTAAAAATTGAGTAAGGTTAGAGCGATCTGGTTTATCAGAGTAACCAATGATAATGGTCTTTCTGAATGCAGGCTTTGAACGAATAATTTTCATCGTTTCACCTGCTATTTCTTGCGGCGTATAAACCGGTGTTACAAGAATATCAGGAATATGATCGTTGCGCATAAAATCAAATGCGACCTCAAGATCTGCGAAACATTTTACCTGATGCTTTGGAAAAGCTTCGGCTATTTTTTCCTGAGCAGCAACTTGCGGATGGATATAAATTACTTTCATTCTTTAGTACTCTTTATTTATGCTGCTTGTGATCTTCTAAATATGGACTGAATTCTTACTAGTAATTCCTCAGGATTAAAGGGCTTTTGAAGATAATCATCTGCTCCGGCTGAAAAGGATTTAATTCGATCCTCACTCTTTTGTTTACTAGATAACATGATGATTGGAACTGTTTGCATGCCAGTTTGCTTTCGAATATTCTCGGTGAGTTCGTATCCATTAATCATGGGCATATCAATATCCACTAAGATTAGATCTGCAGTGTTTCCTTCTTTAATCCAGCTCATGGCTTCATAGCCATTGTCTTTTGTGAAAACGGTATAATCGTCTGATAAGAAATTATCCAGAAGCATTCGAATGCTTAATTCATCATCGACTACTAGTATTCTCTTTTTCATGGGTCTAATATATAAGATGTGTTTACGTTAGTTATTTGTTAAAGGTTCTGATTTTGTAAAAAGTATCTGCTTTCTTGAGTTCTGTGAGCGTTTTCTCAACTTCTAACTTGATCATAGGCCACTTTTTAATAATTTCAGGGTGTGCTTGTTCTTCATTAGCATTATTTTCTATCCATTTCATCTCTGTTTCTAAATAAGAATTACCAGACATATTCATATTAGGAATGAGTTTGTGTGAACATTTATTCACCGATATCCAATCCCCTTGTTGAATTGCATGATTTAGTTCTTTGATAGTTGGAGGGATCGTATCAATAATTGCTTGAAGCATTTTTACAATGAAGCTTTCTTTTCCGCGTGAAAAACTTTGGAGAACATGTAAACTGGCATGTTCAAATTGAATATCCGGCAAAGTAGCAAGGGGTTCGGTTACCTTTGGGCCGGGATCTTTAATATCACTTTTCTGATCGGTTTTGTCTAAGAGTCGTTTTATAAGATGGTACAGTATGTTCGAACTATACGGTTTGAAAACAACCTCATTCATTCCATACTCTCTGAACTTTTCTTCATCTCCAGTCTTTGCATTAGCAGTGATGGCAATAATGGGTATGTTTTGCTTGTGGGTTGGGAATTGATTTCTGATGATATGAGTAGCGTCAATTCCATCCAAAATGGGCATTTGAATGTCCATTAAAATCAGGTCATAGTCCTTTTTGTTGTATAGTTCAATCGCAATTTGACCATTGTCTGCAATGTCATAAGATGCACCCCATTCTGTCATTAATTCTGATGCAAAAAGTTGATTTACGCGGTTGTCTTCTGCTATAAGAATCTTGACTCCTTTTAAAGTTCCTTCAATACTCATTTGAGACGAAGTATCCCTAGTTAACGAATTTGGATTTGACTTTTCAAGAAGCAATTCAAATGAAAAGGTACTTCCTTTTTCATATTCACTTTCTAATTGAATAGTGCTATTCATTAGTGTAAGTAAGTCTTTCACTATGGTTAAACCAAGTCCCAATCCACCATGTAGTCGACTCGATTCATCGTTGGCTTGTGTGAAAGCTTCAAAAATGCTTTTAAGTTTGCTGGATTGAATTCCAATACCTGTATCAGAGACAGAGAAACGAATATGGCAATCTGAACTGGTTTCCGCAATTAGATCGGCCGAAATAATAATTTTACCATTTGAAGTAAATTTAATTGCATTACTTATTAAATGCATCAATACTTGATTAAGTTTGTTGGCATCTCCAATCAAGAATGGATTAATTTCATCATCAATAAAACTGATTAGCTCAATTTTCTTGTTTTGTGCATTGGATTTGAAGGTATGATTTAGGTTATAATAAATATTACTTAAATCGAATGGCGCATTTCGAAGTTTGCTTCTTCCTTCTTTAAGCTTACTGAAGTCAAATATATCGTTGAACAATAAAAGTAAATTTTCTGCACTCTGTTTCACTGAATCAGCATATTTGTGTTGTTGGTCATTTAGAGGGGATTTAAGAAGAAGTTTTGTGAGTCCTACAATGCCATTCATGGGTGTTTTTATTTCATGACTCATGTTGGCAAGAAAGAGTTCTTTGATTCGATTGGATTCTTCTGCTGCATTCTTAGCTTTCTTTAACTCATTTTCTGCTAATAAACGCTTAGTAATGTCTTGTGAAAAAGCAATGACATAGTCTTCTTGTCCCTCTGCTGTAACTTTGTAGTTTTTATATAGTAAGCTTAGTCTGTTGTTCGATTTGCTCAGAATTTTTAAAATTCCCTCCTTGACACTGTTGTGTTGAAGGCTTGATAAATATTCTGTTTGAAAAAGTACACGATGTTCCTCTGGAATAAAATCGGAAATTCGTTTTCCGATGAGTTCGTTTGCATCATACTCGAGTATTTCACATCCAGCAGGATTCATAGAAAGTATTACGCCAGACATATCATGCGTGCAAATAATAGCTTGGCTATAGTTGATTAAATCACGATTCTTTTTTTCGCTTTTGATGATTTCCTGTTCGTAAATTTTACGTGTGGTTATATCATTGAAAAGTAGCAAATAGGCAGTCTTTTTTGAATTTGGATTGATCATAGGAGTGGCAGTTCCTTCTAACCAAATGGATTGCCCATTTTTGTTGACGTATCTGATTTCTCCTTGCCATGTTTTACCGGTTAAAAGCAAATCTTTTGCCTGCTCAAGTAAGGAATGTTGATCATTGGAAAGTACATCCCAAGTATATCGGTTGGTGATATCTTCCGATTTTAAATTAAGTAGTATCTCTAATTTTTTATTGATGGAAATAATTTTTCCTGACTTGTCTAGGATTGCTGATAAACTCGATTCATTGATCGCATGCTTAATATTTGCATTCTCAACATTTGTTTCTTCTTTGAATAACTGAAAAATATTGTCAATCGTTTTATTCTTGATATCATCTTTGACATAGGAAGCTGATATAGCTTCTAAGAAACTATCCATTTCAGGATGGCTAGGAAGTTGGTTCCCAAAGTACTTTGCTAGTTGTCGTTGTAGTAAAGGATGCATGATACATTTATCTTGCATCTTCTACGGTAGGTCTTGAAATTTGTTACTAAAAAGAGAACAGAAAAACACTTGAGTTTTAAATTAAACTGCGAATTGAAATTATTTAATTCTTGGTCCTAATCAAGAAATAAATAGTTGATTATTAATAATATAGATATTAAATAATCGCGTGTCTAATTTTCAATAACTGTTGTAAAAGGGCTTCCACTTTGTCCAATACAATCATGTTTGCACCATCACTTAAGGCTTCTGCAGGGTTGGGATGCGTCTCTAAGAAAATTCCATCAGCACCAGTGGCTATAGCCGCTTTAGCTATGGTTGCAATGAGCTCTGGACGGCCACCAGTAACACCCGAACTTTGATTGGGCTGTTGTACACTGTGCGTAATGTCCATTACAACAGGATATCCAAAATTTTTCATGATGGGAATTCCTCGGTAGTCAACTACTAAATCGGAATAGCCTAAAGAAGTTCCTCTTTCAGTGAGCATGATGTTGCTGTTTCCTGAATTAAAAATTTTCTCCACTGCAAATTTCATCGCCTCCGGAGAAGAAAACTGACCCTTTTTAACATTAACCACTTTATGAGTTTTCGCAGCTGCCACTAATAAATCAGTTTGTCGACATAAGAATGCTGGAATTTGAAGTATATCCACATACTCTGCAGCAATTGCTGCTTCATGACTTTCGTGTATGTCGGTAAGCAATGGTAGATTCAATTCTTTTCCCACCCTGCTTAAAATTCCCAAAGCAAGTTCATCTCCCATCCCCGTATAAGAATCGATTCGTGTGCGATTTGCCTTACGAAATGAAGCTTTGAAAATAAAAGGGATCCCTAATCGATTAGTGATTTGCTGTAATTTGTGTGCTGTTTGAAATGTGATTTCTTCACTTTCAACTACACAAGTACCAGCGATTAAGAAAAAGCTTTTAGTGTCAGTATTTTTTAGATGAGGGATATGTGGATACATCTTTTTTTTGCAAAGATAAGAAAGGTTTTAGGAAGATGGTATTTCAATAAATACAAAGTTTATCCATCGAATTTCATGAATTGCACTTAACTATTGAATACTAGCTGTCTGATGGATTCTATTCTACAAAAAGTACCAATCCTTTCAGATACTCCGCTTCAGGATGATAGATGCTAACAGGATGGTCGGCAGGTTGCGTAAGTTGATGGAGTATTTTAACTTCTCGATGAGCTTGTATGGCAGATTGAAAAATAATTTTTCGAAACAGCTCCTTATCGACGGCTTGCGAACAACTGAAAGTAAATAATAAGCCGCCCGCTCTAATATGCTTTAAGCCTTCCGTATTTAAATTGCGATAACCTATCATCGCATTGCTTACTTGATTGAGATGTTTAGCAAAAGCGGGCGGATCAAGTATCAGAATATCATATTGCATTTGTAATTGACGCAAGTAAGACATCACGTCGGATGTACTCGACTGATGTTTTCCTTGAAATTGATTCAGGGCTATATTGTATTCTAATCCTTCTATAGCACGAGCAGAGCTGTCTACCGAGTGTACTTCCGTTGCTCCGCCTTGTAGGGAAGCCAAAGAAAATCCTCCTGTATAGGCAAAAGTATTTAACACTGTCTTACTATTGGAATAGTGTTTTAGTAATTGACGATTGTCGCGCTGGTCGAGGAAGAATCCGGTCTTTTGTCCATTTACAAAATCAACAGAAAGTTTTATGCCGTGCTCAAGTACCGTTTTATTCGCCTGGTAGTTTTCTCTTTGTGCAAGAAAAATATTTTCAGGTTTTTCATGTCCATGTTTGGCCATGGTTTCTGCGCTTTTATCGTAAACGGCATCTATGAAAGGCATCTCCTCCAAAATTAATTGAGCTAAAAATGATTTGATCGATTGCATACCTAATGTATAACTTTGAAGCACCACAGTGTTTCCATACACATCGGCAATAAGTCCAGGCATACCATCACCTTCACCATGTATAAGTCGAAAAGAATTCGTTTCGGGATTCGGAAAAGCTAGTACATTTCTCAACGACAAACATTTCCTTATTTTTTCTCTGAAGAAAACATCATCCACCAATTTTTCATCGAAATCGAAACAACGAACACTGATGGTCCCTCTTTGAAAATGCCCTGTCGCTAAATATTCCCCTTTTGCCGAATGTACTTGAACTAAATCACCATTGTTTAATTGAGCTGGTTCATTGGCTATGGCACCACTGAAAACCCATGGATGCTTTTGTAGGAGTGATCTTTCTTTGCCTTTTTTTAATTGGATAATCGGGTAGGGGAGCGACATATTTTTGTGTTCGACGAATCTATGTTTAGAAGGATAAAACTTGGAAAGTTTTACTCAATGTAGTTTTATTTTCACTTTGAATTCTTGCAACAAATACACCCTTCTGCCCTTTGTGTGGCGTCCAACTAAAAGGTTGGTTGTTTTTTAATTGCGTGTTTAAAATATTTTTCCCTTCTGCATTGAATATTTCCAATGTGAATTTCTGATTTTCTGTTCCTGTTGATTTAAAATTAACGTTTCCTGTAGATGGATTCGGCCAAATTTGTAAATCCATTGGGCTAGGGCTGGATGGATTTGCGAATCCAGTAGTAAAATCTCGATAACCCATTGCATATTCTCCTTTTTTCAAGGTGTCAATGGTCATGCTTCCAACTTTGTCGAATTTATTTCCTGTAGTTAAAGAGTATCCATTCACAATTTGCCAATCATCCTTTACACTGCTTCGGTAAAAGAGAACTAAACTGTCTTCGTTTCCAGTAATTAAAGTATTATCGAGGTAACCAGCTGTAGCATTTGTAGAGCCGTTGTAATTTAAAGTAGCCTTGGCTAAAAATCCAAGTTTGAAAATCCCATCAAATTTCCAATAGCGATAGTCGCTTAATCGAATACCCGGATGATTACTAGCATTTTTGAATGAATCCGGTTTTACCCAATGAAGTTCAGCCCTCACGATGCTCGTATCACCACCGGTAGCAAGAACATTTACATTGCTATAGGTGTCAGAAAAGGAATTATTGCCTATAAGAAAGAGTTTTTTCTCGAAATCCGAAATGGCATCACCCATGTGATCGTTTCGATCAACAGAATACCAAGTTGGAGAAAAGGTCAACGTTATTGGAAACGAATTGGTAGTGTTGTTCATTATCAAAATGAGCGTTGTGTCATTTACGCCATCCGTAAAATTCACTTCTACTTTCATTTCATAAATCGAAGAATTTCCTTTGCTCTTTTGTCGAGAATGTAAAACAAATTGATGGGTAGGTAAGTTGACGACTTCTAATGAATCAATTTCGAAATGTGGAAAGCCCGGTGTGAATACCCAATCGTCAAAGAAACGATTCATGTTGATTCCGCTACTCGTAGTAAGCTCGTCTCTTAAATGATAACTGTTCACCGAACTGTTTCCTCGGTTAGTCATAAAATCTTTGCAACCTTGAAAGAATAAAGAATCCTGCATATAAAATCGCAAAGTATGTGCAACATCCGCTCCCTTATTGTAAACCGTAGACCCATAAGTATGTGCATGCGGAATATTGATAAGTGGTAAATATCCATTATCTGTGATATGGGCAAACTGTAATACTTTTCTGTGGTTCGTGCGAAACCATGTTCGATAAGCATCCTTTCCATATAATTTTTCAGTTACATAGGCTTCGTTAAAACTGGCAAAACCTTCGTTTAGCCACATATCTCCTTCCGACTCACAAGTGGTCCAATCGCCCCACCACATATGAGCCAATTCATGAGCCCAAAGTGTTTCATAAGTCAGAGATCCATTAATGTAAGCCGTCCCAATATGAATGCTCGTGGCATGTTCCATGGCCCCTGAGTTGAAGGGGATCAAGCAATAGCCCACTTTTTGAAAAGGATAAGGACCATAAGCTTGAATATAAAATGAAAGAACTGAATCTAAGTTTTGAAATGTTGCAATTACATTATTTGAATCGTTAGGCATGCAAGCAATTTCCACAGGAATACTTTGGTAGTTTCTGCTCCATGTGTAATATGGTGCAATGGCTACACTTGCTAAATAAGTAGGAATAGGAGTTGTCAAATTCCAATTCCATGTATTGGTTCCGTTGGCATTTAAAGTTACTCCTTGTAAAATTCCATTGCAAAAAGCCTTGTTTCCCGCTAAAGTGGTGATGTGAAATGAGTAGGTGGATCGATCGGTAAACACATCGTTCGCAGGGAACCATGCCCGTCCAAATACATGCGGATCACTGCCAAATCCAACTCCTAAATTAAATGCGTAATTAAAGTTAAAATAAAATCCTCCCCAACCTGTTGGATCACCTTTAGGTTGACCCTTGTAATAAATGGTGACCGTTTCAGAAGAGATGTTGTTTACTGGATTGAGTAAAGTGATACTAAGCGTTGTGTCGTTGTACGAATAGGTCAATACATTTGAGTTTTGATCAATTATGGAATCAATGATCAACGATAAAAGTGAAACTTCAAGAGAAGTAATACTTTGTGCGGAATTAGATTTGAATTCTAATTGTGCATGTGCTTTTATACTTTTCCCAGGAAAATTAATGGTGTCAAAACTGATATCATAATGAACAACATCCAGTAAGTTGGATTGAGCATAATTGGGCAAACTAATTCCTAGAATCAGTAATAGCGTGTAGAGTAGTTTTGTCATCGTAATTGATGACACTAAATTAGTAAAATTTAAGAAGAACCAACCCTTGCTTATCTAGCAATATTTGCTTTCGCTTGAAACACTTGATCTTCATCTCTCACAATAATGAAATAGTTCCCATCTGAATAGTGACTCATGTCTAATCCTTTCTGCATGAGTATGGAAATTTTTGTGTTCGTTGAATGAATCAGTCGTCCAGTAAAGTCAAAGATTGTCAATAAACAATCTTCCATGCCATGTACTTCCTTAGTGATGTGAATGTATCCGGCTCCAGGATTTGGTGCAATGGTAAGCAAGCCATGACCTTTGGGTGGACTAATTACCCTTAAAATATTTAATGTGTCATACAAAGTGCATCCTTTAGCGTCTGAGACAAAATAGGGTTGTGGGCCTTCTGGAAGATGGTGAATTTGATTTCCGGTAATACCTGAATTTAGCCATTGTATGTAGTAGGGTGGTGTTCCGCCTTGCAATAGCAAACTAGCGGATCCATTTTGTTCAAAATCAATTTCTGAATGTGTAATTTCATTAGCAATGATGGGCGGCGGATTTGGTATTGAAAAATTTTCAATTTGGATACAGCCATTGTCTTGCAGAATGGTACATTGATAATTTCCTCCGGTAAGGTTGGTTTGATGGGATCCAACACTTTGATTCGACCAATGGTATTGTAAATTGGATGAAGGATCTCCATAAATAATATTTCCTGTCCAATAGGAATTAGATTTATCAGTGGTAAAAAATGCACCTAAGTTGCCCACTCTAGAGCTAGAATGATGATAAGTTAGGAAGTGATTGTCAAAAAATGAAGATGAATCGAGTTGATTGAAAATATCGTAAGCTGAATAAAGATAAAGACTCCAATTTCCAGAAGTACATAAATAGGGATTGGTCAACAATAGTTGACTTGTCAATGAGTTGCTTGTTTTAATGAGAGCGTAATTTCCGAGCGAGGTCCAAGAGGAAGTGTTATTTTCATTTCCAACATAATCACCTTGCATGATATAAACGGAAACGTTTCCGTTTTGGTTAAGAAATAAATCAATTCCTTTTAGTAGGAGATCGTCGGTGGATGTAAAGTGTATCATACTTCCATTCGCTGGATTTGTAAATGGAATGGCAGTCATACTATGATATTCATTGTTAGCGGCTGATGCCTGAATATTAATTTCTCCATCATTTGTATTGAAACAGCGAGGCGATCGAATTAAAGTAGTGGATACTTTAATGCTATCTGCTTGTGGAATAACAAATGTTTTAGAAGATGAGCAACCCAAAGCATCGGAAACAAAAATTTCATTTTGTCCTGATGAAAATTGCTTTTGAAACCATAGCCCATCAGCCATGTTGTTGTTGTATGAAAATCCATGATCGCTATTCACAATATAAGTAATTTTGCCTGACATATTCATCATTCCGGAAATTCCAGATTGAAATGGATTTGTATTAGAATCTCTACTGATTCCTTCAAAAACGCTTAGGATATGATCGTAGTTTAAGGTATTTCCAATTACTGTGCTGGTGATTCCATTTATAACACCATCATGATTATAAATGTAGAGCGAGTAATTGCCGGGAACTAATGTAGGAGGGATGGCAAAGGATATCGGTGTTTCTTCGTCAATACCGGCGCCAAATGTTGGTGTGGAACTGATTAGTTGCCATTGTGAAGAATCAAATTCAGATCCCATCATCGATCCCGCTTTAAGATATATACTTATCGTTTGTAAATGTAATCCTGGAAGATGAATGGAAAGATTGGTTAAGGTGATTTTTGTATTGGTTGACAAATCGAACATAAAGCCATTACTTTGAGTGTTGGACCAAAGCGTAGTAAATAATGATTTCTTATACGGAAATGGAGTACCTCCCTTCGGATTAAAAATCGCTTGTCCGTCGTTGGCAGATCCGCAAGTAGGCGCATAGCTGATAACATCAACTTCGATAGGATTTGGTTCATGTACTGTAGCAGATTCGGTAATTACATTTCCACTAGCATCACTAATTGTTAAAGTATAAACACCTATAGGGAGATTCGTAATTTCGTCTGTGGTATTTCCATTCGACCAAAGAAATTGATAGGGTTTTACACCACCGCTTGCTCTTGCTTTTATATAGCCAGTAGATGTTCCATGGCATTTTGCATTCACTACACGTCTAATTCCAGCATTAAAGGGCAAAAGAACATTTGGTACAATTGTTTTGTTTTCTAATTTAGAATTAATTAATTTAGTAGCTTTATGTGTTTTGGTTTGATTGCTGTTTACTTTCAAAATTGATGTAAGGAATGTAGTTTTCGTTGTATAGGTTGTTATAGATTCATCCTTTAAACCAAACAAAACTTGGTTTTTCTTACAACATCTTTGGATGGATAAATAGCTTAAATCTGTGGATTTTTTAGTATTTACTGAGATGACATTACTTTTTTCTATTTGGAAATCTGAAACAAAAGATCTAGATGAAAAATGAGAATGATTGTCAAGAATTTTTGAGTTAATGCTCAATGACTGCGCGCATAGTTTTATACACAAGAAATGTGCTAAAATAATTATTCCATATGTCTGATGTGTTCTCATCCCTATTTCCTTTAATTTAACTTAGTATAACGGAAAGTTTAGCTTTCAGTTAGGTAAATAAATGGATATGTAAGTTTTTCTTGTGAATCGCTCAGAAACACATGAAGACTATAATAATAAAGGTATGAGTATTAGGTTTCAAATGCAATTATTCTACATCCAATTTGAAAATAAAAGAATAAGTAATATACCAACAATATCTACAAAAAAACCAACTATTACCATTTCTTTAACTTTGATGTGCCCGCTTGAATAGACTATTGTATTAGGGGCTGTAGCAATAGGTAGCATAAAACCCAATGAAGCTGATAAGGCAGCTGGAACCAAAAGTAGTTTAGGATCTAAATCTGTTACCAGTTGTAATGAAATTAAAATGGGCATCATCAATTGAATACTGGCCACATTGGAAGCAAATTCTGAGATGATGGTTACAATTACACAAATTATTAAGATGGTCAATAGAATTGGAAAGTCATTTACGGCGTTAAGTTGATGTGCCAACCAGGTACCAAGTCCTGAAAGTTCAAATCCTTTTGCTAAGGCGAAACCACTTCCAAAAAGTAAAATAATTTCATAAGGAAGTTTAGAAGCCTCTTTCCAAGTTAGAAGTGCTCTTCCTTTTTCCGTTTGAGATGGAATCAAGAAGAGTAACAAAGCCATGCTGATCGCAATGGTGCTATCTTGAATTTGAAGCGGGTGCGGAAAAATATGGGTCCATCCTCTCAGGTGAAAACTACCAATCTCTAAATCGGCACGGGTTAACCAAAGGAAAGCGGTGCTAAGGAAAATAATTCCTACAATTTTTTCATCGATGCTCCATTTTCCAAGTTGTAAAAATTCAGCTTTGAAACCACTCGTTTCAAATGACTTTACATTAAGTTTACGAATAAAGAAAAAACGGATCAACCACCAGGCGCAAATCAACAAAGTGAATGCAAAGGGCAATGCAAAAATCATCCATCCTGCAAAAGTAATGGGGTCAGAACTGGCATATTGTTCATTATACGCTCTGTAAAAAATCATATTGGTTGGAGTGCCTACTAAGGTGCCCAAGCCTCCAATGCTAGCAGAGTAGGCAAGTCCAATCAGCAATGCCGATGATAATTTTCGATGTGTTTCTTCGCAGGGAATATGTTTTTTTAATTGATGGATCACTGCCAGCACTGCCGACAAAAGCATCATGACAGTGGCTGTATTTGAAATCCACATGGAAATCAAAAATCCACTGAGCATAATTCCAAATAGTACACGTGAAGCATTATGTCCGGTCGATGATAAAATTCCCAAGGCGAGTCGACGATGTAAGCCCCACTTTTCTATGGCAAAAGCTAAGAGAAATCCTCCAATGAATAAAAATAAAATTGGGTCCATGTATTGAGCAGATACATCCTTGATGTCGGCAATACCACTCGCTGGGAGAAGAATAAAAGGGATGAAAGAGGAAACGGCAATATGAACAGCTTCTGTCAACCACCACAAGGCCACCCAAAAGGTGATTCCTATCATGACCATGATGAGTGGAGAGGCAGGGTGTGGAGTGGGAAGAAAACAAAAAAGTATAAAAACCAACGGACCCGCAATAATAGCCCAACCTTTATTGGGTGTAGTGGAGATCACATCGCGACTCATCAATCTGGATACAAATTAGTAAGGAGTAAAGAAACTAATCATTGAAATCATCTTGCCTAAATTTATCCAATAATTTGCAAAGTTGAGCCGATTCCGTTGCAGTTAATCCTTTAGAAATTTGATCCATCGCACTTTCATCAGCCCTCATTTCATCAACTAATTTCAATCCCTTTTTAGTGATGGTAATCATCGATTCTCTACGGTCATCCTTAGAGGGTACGCGAGTCAAATATCCTGAAAGACGCAAACGCTCAACAACCCGACTCGTGTCGCTCATCTTATCCAACATCCTGGACTTAATTTGACTTAAATTTAAAGCGTTAGGATGAGATCCATTTAAAATGCGGAGTACATTGTATTGTTGACTACTTAAGCCATATTTCTTAAAAATTTTTGCGATTTGATTATGAAGCCAATTTGAAGTGTAAATCAGATTAACTTGGACCTGGTGATTTACATTCCGAAATTTCTTCTGTTGAATAGCATCTTTGATGGTCGTGGGCATGATACGAAGTTAGTTATTATTTAACAAAAAAAGCCTTGGATTTTCATCCAAGGCTTTCAAGAAAATAATTGTTTTTACTTTGCCTGTGATAACTCAATATTTACAGTAATTTGAACTTCATCACTTACCACCATGCCACCTGCTTCAGTAACCATGCTCCATTTTAAATCATAATCCTTTCGGTTGATCTGGGTGGAAGCTTTGAAGCCGGCTTTCATATTACCCCATGGGTCTTTCATTAAACCATTATTTTTCACATCGAAAGTTACTTTCTTCGTGATGTTGCGAATCGTTAAATCACCTTTTAATTCATACTTATTTCCAGCCACTTTTTTGAATGAAGTACTTTTGAAAATGATTTTTGGATACTTCGCAGCGTTAAAAAACTCATCTCCCATTAAATGCTTGTCACGATCTGCACTTTCGGTGTTGATGCTGTTTACATCAATTGAAAATTCAACGGTTCCATTGTTAAAATCTGTACTTGGACTTTCTACTTTTCCACTGTAAGCTTTGAAATTTCCTTCTACTTCAGATACCATTAAGTGGGTTACTGAGAATTTCACAGAAGTATGAGTGGGATCAATATTCCAAACAATGTTTTGTGCATTAACACCAAAGCTTAAGCTTGAGAGTAGAATGACTGCCAATATTTTTTTCATGTTTCTAAGTTTTTTGTAAATATAGTGTATCTACATTAGATGTTTCAACAACTAATTGTGAAAACATGATAATGTGTTGTTTATCAATCCAATAATCTGATAAACTATTTGCCTATTTGAATTGCCCTGTCTAAGAAAGATGACTTTCAGTAAAGTGAGAAAGCTATATCAGTAAGTTGTCTACATCTTCAAATCAAAAGCGCATTTAAAATGTCCTTCGGGACAAGCTTTGTGTCCGTGTAAACCACATGGGCGACAAGATAAATTTAATACTTCAACAATTTTTTTATCCTCAGACAAAGGACCAAATCCAAAAGCCGGAACTGTGCTGCAATAAAAAGCGGTTACTGGAGCATTCATCGCTGAGGCAATATGCATCGGAGCTGAGTCATTCACAAAATTCCGTTTAGCGTCTTTCATTAAGGCTGCAGTTTGCAAAAAACTTAATTGACCAGCAAGCGTTTTTACATTGTCGTATTTCGCTAGTTCTTCGATGGCTAAACATTCGTTCTTGTCGGGTGGACCTCCCAATAGATAAATAAGTGCTTCTTTATCTACTTCCTGAAGTGATGAAATCAACTGCAGCCATTTAGCGGCAGGAACTTGTTTTGTAAACCAAACCGAGGTAGGCGCAATGCAATAGTAGGTTTTCGTTTTAAAGGATTGTACGGATGCATAATCGCTCGAAGAAGGATAAAGTATGGGTTTTACATTATCATTACCTCCCAATGATTTCATCAACCTTAAATTGCGAACCGTTTCATGAATTTCGTTTTCACCATCAATGTCATGCTCGATTTTTTGGGTGAATAAAAACGAAAAAGGATTTTTCTTAAATCCAATTCTATCTTTAGCCTCACTGAATCCGGTGAGAATTCCTGTTGCCGCAAATCGTTGAATATTGATCACAACATCATATCTCTCTTTTCGAATTTGAAAAAGCAAATTCCATAAGTTGTTATGCTTGTTAGTCTGCTTATTCCAAATGAGGACATTACTTATTCCCAAAAAATTTTGCAACAATCCTTCATTCCCTTTCCGAACCAATACATCCAATTGCGCTTGAGGAAAACAGCGATGAGCCTCTTGAATCAATGGTGTCGCCAAGATGACATCTCCAATAAAAGCAGTTTGAATGATTAATATTTTCACTGGCTAATTTTAGTGAGAGGGTTACGCTCATTAAATCGTTCAACAAAACGAATCAACATTTGTCGTTGTTTTTTCGGGCTCTTTATAGCAATAAATTCTTGGTATAATTCCTCATCACGAAGTATTAAAATGGTTTCTAAGGAAGCTACTGAATATTCTACTAATTCTCCTTCAAATAAATCAAGCAAATGAGGAATGGTCTCTGTGTTTCGCTCTGTTGAAACCGGAGCAGAAGCGGCTCTTCGGATGGGATAGCTTTCCACAAAATAGCACAATTGACCGGCAACTGTTACTTTATGATCATATCCTTTTCGTTGAATGTATAAAATGCCATCATCCACAAATGCATAAACGCTATCGTAAGATAAACTTCGTTTGATTTTACTTTCATTCATGTAAAATAAACTGTCACCACGAAACCATTTTTTTACATGTGTTGTTTGTTCTCCGTTGAACAGAAGTTGCGAAATTTGGATAGACGGACGTTGCTCTTGTAATTCTTTTAAATGCAAATAGACACCACTTGGAAAGGTGTTTCCTTCTTTAGTTGAAGATTGGGAATAGAGTAGGGTGGGTATAAAAAATGCTATTGCGAAGACTATACTTTTCATGGTGCAAAGGTAATACCTATTCAATTAATAGTATAGCACAATAATTTCTTTGTATTATGCCGACCTACAATGACTTAATATCGTTGAATAGAATAAGTTTCAATCAAGAAGTTTATTTCAGGGGTCTAATTCAATAGGAGCGTCGGTATAAACGCTAAAAGGCAAAAGTAATTATAGACTTTTTAACATTTCAATGGCTTGTTTTTCAAATTCTCCTTTAAAAGGGAGCACTTTCTCAAACGATTGCTTAGCAGCACTTTTATTGTTAAGTTGAAGATGACTAAGACCCAAATACCAAAAAGAAGCTTCGCGATACGGGGATTCATTTGTTCGTATATACTCTACTAACGTACTCAATGCAAGATGAGGATTGTCCATTAAGAAATAACTCACACCTGAATAAAATAAGGCTTCAGGCTTGTCGGTACATTGCTCCAAATAGTAGATCGCTGCTGAGTATTTTTTGTTTTTGTATTCCGTTATTCCTTTTTTATACAAATCATCCGAATTGAATTTATCAGAATCATCATGGGCTTCGGCATTTTGTTTTTGAGCAGTAGAAGTAGTTAATCGACCTTCGGCTTTTTTTCGCTCGGCAGACTTTTCGTTTAATATCGTTCCTGACATCATATTATCAGAAGTTTGGTTTACCTGAGGGGCAGTAGCTACTTCATTATCGGTTACACCGGTTGCTGCATTACTTTCCTCTTTCGATTTGGCTTTTGAAAGAGAAGAGAATGCTTCGTCAGTTACTACCATTTTTTCATCGGGTGATTCAACTACAGCGTCATTGATCGGAACTTCTCTTTCTAAAACGGTTGGAGTTTGACTTTTTGATTGTGGTGCAGATTGCTCATTGGCAACTTGCATTTCCTGAAATTCTTGCGGAGGTGCTGATGAATTTTCAGCGGGTGCCGGGTAAGCAACCGATTTTTCACTCACTAATTCCTGCATGTTATTTTTCGGAATAACCACCCATAACGTAAATGTACTTATGAAAATTAGTGCAATGGCCGCTGCCATTCTCCAGGGAAATAAAACTTTTACTTCTATGTCTTCATCATCTTCTTCTGCGGTAATGGAGTCAATTTCTAAATTTAATTCTTCTTCAATGGTTAAAAGTGAATTCGGATTGTTCATCAATTGTATTCCTTCTAGGGCATCGGAACAAAATTCGCATTCTAACAAATGTTTTTCAAAAAGGTGCTGTTCATGAGTGCTCAATATGCCCTGAGTATAATCCAGCATCTCCTGACTACTTAAGCAGGGCGATTTATGATGGTGGTTCGACATATTGTTACTCATTTTTAAGCATTATTATTTTCAAGTTTCGTTTGCCATTTTGGATATAGCTTTTGACTTGATTGAGTGTAAATCCGGTGATGGTTGCTACTTCCTGATAACATTTTTGTTCTAAGTAAAAAAGTTGTATGCATTGTTGTTGATGTGGGTCGAGTTGTTTTAAAGCTTCTTCCATCTGTTGCAATTTAAACTCCTCTTCTTGCTTTTCTTCCGTACTTGCCGCCCCATGATGCAATCCTACATCAGTTTCCATAACGTATGCGTCCACTCTGCTAATTTCCTTGGGCTTGGTTCTTAATTGCATATAGCAGTGATTCT
>JBJXGU010000244.1:0-13095 GCA_046160245.1 Bacteroidia bacterium | reverse complement strand
GCTTCTCTTGCTTCAACACCCATAAATCAAATTGTTGCTTCGACCATCCATACGGATTTAGAGGTTGCAATTTTAGGAAGATGGAATGATCATCATCATAACCAAATTCACCTTCACCATACGTAGCTGCAGAACTTGCATACACGAATGGGATGGCTGTATCTGCACAAATATTCCAAAGTGTTTGTGAATAATGCACATTTAATCGATCAAAAATTTCCACATCAAACTCGGTGGTATCCGTTCTTGCTCCGATGTGAAAAACAAATTTCACATCCTTACTATTTTTGAGCAGCCATTCAGGAAATACATCGCGATGAATTTCATGTTTGAACTTCTTTCCAACCAAATTCTTTTGTTTTTCCGGATGACTGAAATCATCCACGATTACCACATCAGAAAATCCATCCTGATTCAATCGACTCACCAAACAACTTCCAATAAATCCGGCGGCGCCAGTTACTACTATCATCTTATACTATACTTTTTCGTTAATGAAAATGGGTTCTACACATGGAGGGAGCAAATTTACTTGATGTCCATAACTCAACAAAAGATGAATTGCTTCCCTTCCTTCAGCGCCCAAATCTATTGAAAATTGATTCACATAAAGTTCAATATGCTTTTCTTGAACTTCGCGTGACAATTCTTGTGCGTGTTTTTGAATATAATCTCTGGAATCCTGGGGATGTTCAAATGCCCATTTTACGCTATCGGCAATTCCTCTTTGGATGGACTCCTTTACCTCTTGGGGCAAATCTCTACGTATTGCAATGCAACCCAAGGGAATAGGTTTAGAAAATTTGGTTTCCCAACATTCGCCAAGATCGGCCACTTTCTGCAAACCCTTTTCAGCGTAGGTAAATCGACTTTCGTGGATAATGAGTCCGAGGTCGAATTCCCCGTTCAACACACCCTCTTCAATATCCGAAAAAACAACTTCAATCTTATTCGTTAACTGAGGAAAAAAGATACTCAACAACAAATTGGCGGTGGTATACTTCCCCGGTATAGCTACTTTTAGGGAGTTCCTATTTTGCAAATCGATAGTGTTCTTTGAGATTAACAAGGGGCCGCAATTTCGACCCAAAGCGGCTCCTGAACTTAAAATTTGGTATTTATCGGAAACCGATGCATAAGCCGCAAAACTCAACTTGCTTATTTCCAATTCAGCAGACAAAGCCAAACGATTTAACTTCTCCACATCATACAAATTTTCTTCTACTTTATACGGAAAAGGAAAACGTTGATGCAACAGTGCATCGAAAATAAAAGTATCATTTGGACAAGGCGAGAAGCCTAATTTAAGGGTATTCATTTGTGCAAAGGTAGGCGAATGAAGAAAGAAACTTCTGATAAATTTTAACGTACTTTATGCCAGCAATATTGGATAATGAGTCAATTGAAAAAGCAGGAAAGCGTGGTGAAGATCAACCGAACGGGGAGAATACTTTTCTTTCTAAATGTTTTGGTTGCGATCATGCTGCTCATTAGTCAAGCATCGTCATCCATCAATCCGGTCGTTTTTTGGCCTGTTGGGATTTTCGCAAACTTATATCCAATATTTCTATTGATAAATATTTGCTTTTTGATTTATTGGGGAATACGTCGGCATCGACTTATTGTTTTATCGGCAGCCATTATTTTAATTGGTTATGATAAATGCAGCATGCTTTATCAACCTGCCCTTGCAAAGTTTGATGTGAAACCGCCCAAGAATTCGTTCAAAGTACTTTCTTATAATGTTCGACTCTTTGATCTATACAACTGGACGGGGAATTTAAAAACCAGAAAAAAAATCTTTGATTATTTAGAAGGGGAGCATCCTGACATTTTATGCTTTCAGGAATATTTTCACAGTGATGATGGAGACTTTCAAAACAACCAAGCATTAAGAGATTTATTAAAGCTACCACATAGTTCCATCAAGTATTCCATTACTTTAAGAAAAGTACATCATTGGGGCATTGCTACTTTTACAAAATATCCGATTATCAACGAAGGCACTTTATTCTTTACAGAAGGGAAATCCAACTTTTGTTTATTCTCTGACCTAATCATCAACAAAGACACCGTTCGCGTTTACAATACCCATTTACAATCGAATCATTTTAAAAAAAATGAATACGAATTCATTGAAAATACGGATAGCATTGTTAATGACAAGAAATTAAAAAACACAAAAAGCATATTAAGACGTATTCGTAAAGCTGTTATCTTAAGAAGTGAACAAGCTGATATTTTAAGAGCGCATATTGAACAATGCCCCTACCCTGTTTTAGTTTGTGGAGATTTCAATGACACACCTTACTCTTATCCGTATCAAACAATAAAGAAAGATTTAAAAGATTCATTTACTGAAAAGGGAGAAGGATTTGGAAGCACCTATTTTAGTTTGTTGGTTAAGTTTCGCATCGATTACATTTTACACAGTTCTGAATTTAAAACGCATTCATTCCATACGAAGGAAGTGAAGTTAAGTGACCATTATCCGATACAAACGTGGCTGAGCCTCCCGTGATGTTAGATGCTAGATACAAGATGCTAGATACTAGATGCTAGATACTAGATGCTAGATACTAGATACTAGATACTAGATACTAGATACTAGATACTAGATACTATGACTTAGCCTGAAATAGGTTGACTTTTTAGTTAGATTGTATTTAATGTTGACTTTTTTCTTTTTTGCTTCTTTTTTCTTTTTTGTTAGCAACTGGCATTTCTGTTAATAATGGATGTGACCATTTATATACAGTCATTTGCGGACGATCTTTTTCATCTAGACTGCTAATATACTGTTCGTATTCAACAGGGGTCCTATTACCTAAACTTGAATGTGGTCGTTCATTGTTATAGAGCCATAATATTTGCATTATTTTCCTCTGAATATTTTCTTCAGTAATCAGCTCTGGATTCAAATATTCATACTTTATTGTTCCCTGTACTCGTTCAGCATATGCATTTTCTTGAGGAAGTTTACACATGCTAGGAGTCATTTCTAATTCTTTTATTAGTGCTATTTGAAGTTGACTTATATATTGTGTTCCTCTGTCTGAGTGGAAAATACATCCTTTAAATGTTAATCCATTACGAGCTTTTATTGCCTTTCTCAATGCTACTACATTCTGTTCTGCCCGCAAAGTCTTAGATACATGTAATGCAAGTAATCTACGTGAATAGACGTCGATAATACATACACCATAATAAGATTTACCTGCAACATCGAAGTAAAAAATATCTGATTGAAGTGCTTGATTCAATCCATTAAATACTTTTCCTTCTAAATGATTATCGAATATTGCCAACTTAGTTGCCCAGGTAGTTCTATGCTTATTCCTTACAATTTGAAGCTTAAAGCCATTGGAAAATCCAATTTGCTCGAAGTTATCTCTGCCAACTTGCATTGTGTTTTTTACTCTAGAATACATCTTACGACAACTCATTCGCTTGTGATTTTTACGAATTTTGTTACATGCTATAATGACTTCTTTTGATACATTCGAAATATATTCTTGCCGCAATCTAAATTTATAAATTGCTTGTTTACTTATCCCAGCTACATTATATAAATCCTTCATTTTGTAGTGGTGGGTGGTTCGTTTTTCGACTCGGAATTGCTCGAGGGCTCCTTTGATAAATTTTTTTTTAAATCCGTCTTAAATTCCTCGTTAGCTAAATCAATGATCTTAGAAAGTAAATCTACTTCCATTTGTTTACGACCCAAGGCCGCCTCCAAGTCCTTTATGCGACGTTCTAGTTCTTGGCTGCGATAAGCTTCGCTTTTATCTTCTACTACCATAACCCTATTTTTTATCAAATGTCGGGAATATCGGTAAATCCAGTTATATATTGTTTGAATACATACGCCTAGCTCATGACTGGCTTGTATTACAGTGCATTTGCCTTGCTCTACATCCTTTACCACTGAACGTTGTACAGCTTCACTAAAGACTCGTCGCTGCTCTAAATACTTTGCTTTTTTTGCTTTTTTCGTTTCCATTTTAGGTTGATTTTTTGGTCAACCTATTTCAGTCACGCACACGAGCATCGAGCATCCAAAATCGAGCATCCAAAATCGAGCATCCAGAATCGAGCATCTAGCTACTCTGCTACCGCGCCGCCTTTGTAGAGTTGTTGAGAATATTTAAGAGAGGGCGATTTAATAAATTTTCCGAGTCCTAGTTTATCCCAGATAGCATCTACTCTTTCAATGGTTTTTTGATCAGAGACAAGAATATTAGGCCAGTCACGATGAAAATCGTCAAATTCTTTTAGTTTGCGTGTGCCATCATAGGCTACATGATTTACTTCGTTTTCATGTTGAGATGGAAAATCAAAATGATCACGACGTGGATCGAAGTTGTTGGAGAAACGCCACACGGCATCGGCAATGTCGGAAATGTCCATGGTATGTTCTAAGAAAATGAGCATTTTCACAGAATCAAAAGATGCATCTGAAAAAAGATTTTTAGCAACTTCATTTACATGTCCTTTTTTATTTTTTTCAACGGAAACAAATACGATTGGAATTCCAGCCGAAAGTAATTTCACATTTACATCTTTCAACTCAGAAAATTGTTTAACGCAAGAGGAAATGGCGTTCATACTATTTTTGAGAGCATTCAAATCAATACTCACCTTCGGACTATTTGGCAACAATTCCTCCACATGTTTTTGGGTGGAATCAACACCCATCTTCCCACCAAAAGCCATGGTAGTACATGAATGATCCAACACATCGGTTGGACCTTGTGAGTAAGAAATATCTCTTAATGGATCTACATTCTCAGAAATATATTTTGCGACTTCCCATTGGTCATGAATATTTACATCACCATCTACAATGACCAACATTTTGGTGAACATCATTTGTCCGGCACCCCAGAGTGAGTTCATTACTTTTAATGCTTGACCTGGATAATCTTTTTTGATTTTAACAATCACCAAATTATGAAACACCCCTTCTACTGGCAACACCATATCCACAATCTCAGGCACCATCGTCATCTTGATGGGTGCTAAGAAAATTCTTTCCGTTGCCTTTCCGATCCATGCATCTTCTTGAGGAGGAATGCCCACGATCGTGCACAAATAAACGGGATTCTTTTTATGCGTTATGGCGGTGATGTGAAACTTGGGATACATATCAGCGAGCGAATAATAGCCCGT
Organism: Bacteroidia bacterium; assembly: GCA_046160245.1. Taxonomy (GTDB): domain Bacteria; phylum Bacteroidota; class Bacteroidia; order AKYH767-A; family OLB10; genus JAJTFW01. Next base: position 7,923 of record JBJXGU010000244.1, on the reverse strand, counting down.
ATGATCACCGAAAGGTCCTTCTAAAATATAATCCTCATTGGGATCGAGATAACCTTCGATTACAAAATCCACATCGGCAGGTACATGCATATCAATACTAATGCATTTTACTAATTCTACTTTCCTTTTTCTTAGAAAACCAGCGAGCATAAATTCATCAACGCCATCGGGAAGCGGTGCTGTTGCAGAATACGTATACGCAGGATCACCACCGATCGTAACGGCGACGGGCATACGTAAACCGAGTTTTTTATATTCATTGAAATGTCGGGCCGACACTTTATGACGATGCCAATGCATAGCCGTCATCTTGGGTTCGAAAACTTGCATGCGATACAATCCTACATTCCGAATTTGCGTGAGTGGATCGCGCGTTTGAATCACTGGCAAAGTAACAAACGGACCACCATCTTCCGGCCAACAAGTAAGCACTGGCAATTTTGTAATATCCGGATCCTTCATTACCACTTCTTGACAAGCTCCTCTTCCGCTAATTTCCTTTGGCATCCACGAAGCGATTTCACCGAGCTGGGGAAGCATCTTCAATTTATCCATCATTGAATTTTTAGGACCTGTCAACAATTTAAAAAGTCCTTCAATTTCTTTAGCGACATCATCGAGTTTATCAACACCGAGTGCCATTGCCATGCGCTTTTCCGTTCCCATGGAATTAATCAACACTGGAAAATCATATCCTGTATTTTCAAATAATAATGCAGGTCCATATTCTTTTGAGATGCGATCTGTGATTTCTGTGATTTCCAACTTCGGATCCACGTACTCTTTGATACGCACCAGTTCTCCTGCTTCTTCGAGAACTTGAATAAAATGATTTAAATTTTTATAAGCCATGACTATAATCTACAAGTAAAAAACAATAAAGCACTCGCAATGTTTTAATTCTCCAAAGAAACATACTCAAAACGATTGGAGAGATGTGTATCCCTTCCAGAGCGAGTAAGATCTGTTTCATAAATTGTTTCTTCTGCAATGCGGCCATCATCGTCATACGATAAGCGCGTGCGAGAAATCACAAAATCATTTTGATCAGACAGAGATTCTTCAATCACCCGACCTTGTTCATCATACTCAAATGCAGTAATACGTACATGCGAACTTTTAGCAATCTTGCGTTTAATTCTTCCCAATTCATCGTACTCTGAAAGCAACTGTGAAATCATTTTTCCAGACTCATTAAATCGAGAAACATACGTCTCCCTTTCTTCCTCATCATAATCGATTTCTACATACGCAGACAATTGATCGTTCTCATCAAAATCCTCTTCCTTGATCAAATTCGATTTCTCATCGTATGAAAAACGATAATACTTATTTCCTTCTACGGGTGATGTAATTCTTCGTACCATCAACTTCGACTGATCATCGTACTCCAACTCTTCTTCGGCTTCAAATTCTCCATCAGCATCATAGCGCATAATTTTCACTACTTGCGCATTCGTTCCGTAAACATACTCTGTTTTCTCCCCTTCATCGTCGCCATAATATTTTACAATCTTGGTTGGATTACCATCTGCATTGCGGGTAGTCACAAACCTTTCTGAGATTCCATCCTCAGGAATTTCGAGGAGATGATTCAACAATCGACCCTGCTCATCATAAGTGTATGAATGCACTTCTTCGATTTCACCATCCATGTCATACTTTTTCTCCAGCACTAACAAATTCTTTTCGTTGTATTCTTCCTCGTGCGTCAATACTTCTTGAACAGCTCCGGATTCAGAAGTACTGTGCAAGAAAGATTTAATGGGAGTTGAATATTTTCTTACTGCTTTCATGTCTTGACTTCTTTTTCAGATTTATTACTTGGTTTCAAAGGTAAAATTTGCGGATTAGTTTTTCTAGTTTTAACTGAAAGAATATATCCATCAATGGCCAACATAGAAAAAAGCACAATCCACTTCACGTATTCTACTTGAATCACATAAAAGATGCTAATGGTCAAACTGATGGTCACCATGGCAATGGCCAAAATCTTCGTATTCAAGCGCATTCCTCGCCCTCTTTTCCAATCCATGATTTGGGGTCCGATTTGGGGATGAGACAATAACTTTCGCAACAACTTTGGAGATCCTTTAGCAAAACAGAATGACGCCAAAATAAAAAACACCAATCCGGGCATGAGTGGAAGAATGATACCGATGATCCCCACCACCACGAAAATGACTCCGAAAGTGATCCAGACGGGTTTGGGAAGATTGATTTTTAATCTCATTTGATTAATCAACTGATTAGTTGATATTTAGGGCATAACGTTAATAATTGCAAAAATAGGAAACATGAAGTTAATAGAGACCCTAAAGTTGATTCAATTGGTGATCACGGAACCTTGCTAGTTAGATTGGAGGTCGCGAAGCTTCGAGAGGTTTTCGCGATATGCTTCAAATCAGTTATAAAAATGCCAATAAAGAGTCCATTCAAAATACTGCTGATAGAAGAATTTGAAAGTATTACCTCATGATAAATTAGTTTTAGAGTATTTAGCAATGAAGAAAACGATCGATACACAGATTGCCTTGATTTAACATCAAATAGAGATAGATAATCAGTAAATTTGCCACGACGATGAAAAAAAATCTTTACGTAATTGCAGGTTGTAATGGCGCTGGTAAAACAACGGCTTCTTTTACAATATTACCTGAAATAATCAATTGCAAAGAGTTTGTAAATGCGGATGAAATAGCAAAAGGAATTTCGCCGTTTAAGCCAGAAAAAATTGCATTTGAAGCCGGGCGATTAATGCTTAATAGAATTAGCGAATTACTTTATTCCAACGAAAGTTTTGCTTTTGAGACCACTTTAGCTTCTAGAAATTATAAAAACAAAATTTTACTTGCTAAGAGTAATAATTATACCGTAACTTTAATCTTCTTTTGGTTAAAAAACATAGAATTAGCAAAAGAACGAGTTCAAACAAGGGTTTCAGAAGGAGGACATAATATTCCGAATAACGTAATTGAAAGGCGATATTTTCGAGGCATAAAAAATCTATTCGACATCTACTTACCTATTGTTGATGGCGCACTAATTTTTGACAACTCACAAGGAATGCATGAACTTGTTGCTCAAAAAACAGTTGATGGACAATTAGAAATCATTGATGAATTAACATTTGAACTAATAAGAAAAAATTATGACCACTGTTAAAGAACAATTAGAACTTAGAGATAAAATTTTGAAAGGGCTTGAATTAGCTTATGAAAAAATGATTGCTTTTAAGAAGTACAAGAAAAGTGAACTTGTAATTATGAAGGACAACAAGATTGTAAAGATAAAATCCGAATTTCTATAATGATGGTAGATTAAGGTTACCCTTCCTTTTTTCTATTCTCTGACAACTTTATTAGTAACTATATCAAGGAGAAAACAAAGAACATCTATCACTCAACCAATTGGTTAACAATCGAAAAAATACAATAAGATTGTTAAAAACACCTTTATTTATATTTCTGGATGATTTTTGTTTGAATTAAACATACAATCCCATAATTCTCAAAATCAGTAATTAGCAAGCAGTTTTTTCAACTTTGTCGTTTAAATCAATAAATCTCTTACTTTTGCACCTCCAATAAAATAGCATTGGAATTTTTGCCCGGGTGGTGGAATTGGTAGACACGCAGGACTTAAAATCCTGTGGCCTTACAGCTGTACGGGTTCGACTCCCGTCCCGGGTACAAAACAGAGGGAGAAACAGAGCGAGAACGCTGTTCCTCGCTTTGTTTTACTTCACTCTTGCAGTCTTTCTAGCATTTTCAATAGGGGTATTTTTCCGTTTACTGCCAATATTAAGCGACAGCGTGGATTCTTTACCGAAAGATATTGTAACTATCAACCCTCCTTCTATAACTCACATTCCCTCTGGTTTTTAGAGAACCTTTTTCGTTTTCTAGTAATAGTGTGAGATAGCGCTGTTTCTCTCGATGTTTTACTTCACACTCGCTAGATGGCTACTGGGATTCTTTCTAGTTTCTTTTCTAGGGGTGTTTCTTTAATTATATTTAATCCGTATGATAATTACATTCATCAAGCAAATCGGCATCACTTACTATTCAATAATTAGCTTTTCAATAAAACTTCCACTTCTTTCTGTTTCTATTTTTATCAAATAAATTCCCTGCATTTTTTGAGTCAAGATAATTTCATTGTTCATTATTTCTGAATTGTAAATCAATTCTCCAATTACGTTATATATTTTTATATTGCCTGATAGATGCAATGGTAAAAGCAATTTGAACCGACCATCATTTGGGTTTGGAATTATTGCAAAATCAATATTGGCATACATATCCGTTAGACCAACAGAATTAAAAAACAAAGGCGCAGAAATGTTTGAGCAACCGTTCGAATCGGTTATAGCCACCGTATATATTCCATTTTGAGTAACCGTATAATTGTTTGAAGTAGCACCGATAATTAAGGTGTCGTTTATATACCATTGAATGCTTGCGGCTGACATTGTAGTTAAAAGTATTCCATTTTGTATAATGATGGGTTGTGGCGGCAATGGATTGACATTTACAATAAATGGACTTGATGTTGCCGAGCAGCCTACGTTATTTACTATGCTTACGAAATAACTTCCGGCACTATTCACTAATATTGATTGTATAGTATCACCTGTACTCCACAAATACGATGCAGCACTATTGGCAGTTAATTCCATTGAATCACAACTACAAATGGGAGATGTTCCGCTAGATGTAATCGCAGCAGAAGTGGTGGTTGGGCAGGAAATATTAGCCCCCCATCCTGCAGCTTGTGTGGCAATACTTCCGGTCGTAAACTCAAATGTTATGGAGCTTCCCGTAGACTGAACTGTAAATGGAGCTAACCCGCTTCCAAAAGAGCCAATCAGTGGTGCACTTACATCAACTCCGTCATAAACATTTAGACCATAAGTGGTAGTTAACGAACCGAAATCAAACTTGATTGCACATCCACTTGAGGAGTTGAAAGTAACCGTACTGGAGTTATTTAGTTTGTAATCATTTGCCGGTCCGCCACTGTCGTAAAAGAATCCTCCACAGGTAGGAATAGTTCCACTAATCATATTCATGGTATAAACCGGGATTCCTGAACAACTCATTATTCCCTGCCAGCCGGATGAATTATCAAACCCGTCAGAAACAAATTTAAAAGTAATGCATGCGCCCGGCGCAGGAGAGGAAATATAGGCACCTCGATTTGTACCTACATACACACCAATTGAAGTAGATGAAGTGTTACTTCCACTATACACAAAAAGTGTATCTCCCAAACCTAATTCAAATTGCCTTGCAAAATTAAAAACCAAATAATCAGTTGGCGTCGCTGGACAAAAAGTCATTACAGAATTTTGGTTACTTGAATAAGCAGAATCCGTTCCCCCATCATCATAAAAAATTCCGCTACAAGCTGTAATGGTTTGACCATTGGTAAGTGCGTACGGTGTTAGAATGGGCGTTGAACACGATATGTTTGCAACCCATCCGGCTTGAGCTGCGAAGTTTCCAGTGGTAAACCGAAAGGTAATTGAAGTTCCCGTTGACTGAACCGTAAACGGTGCTGACCCTGATCCATAATTCCCAATCAAGGGTGCATTAATCGTATTTCCATCATAAACGGACATACCGTAAACGGTAATAAATGAAGTAAAATCAAACTTTATCGTGTTGCCGTTAGCAGAAGTAAAAGTAACTTGGTGCGTACTATTGATATCGTAATTACCCGCTGGGCCACCACTATCATAAAATATCCCACCACACGTAGGAATAGTACCGCTTACCATACTCATAGTGTATATAGGGACTGTAGCAGAACAACTCATTATTCCTTGCCAGCCCAATGTTTCTGATGATCCATCAGAAACAAATTTAAAAGTAACACAAGCTCCTGGTTGCGGAGAGGAAATGTATGTACCCTCGTTTAATCCAACATACACACCAATAGGAGCAGAAGAAGTGTTACTTCCACTGAACACAAATAGTGTATCTCCTGAACCTAATTCAAATTGCCGCGGAAAACTAAAAATCAGGTAATCGTTCGCAGTTGTTGGACAAAAAGTCATTACAGAATTTTGGTTGCTACTATAAGCTGAATCAGCTCCGCCATCATCATAAAAAATTCCGCTACAAGCTGTAATGGTTTGTCCATTGCTAAGTGCGTACGGTGTTAAAATGGGTGTCGAACAAGATATGTTTGCAACCCATCCTGCCTGTGGTGTAAAACTACCCGGATTAAACCGAAATGTAATTGAAGTTCCAGTTGATTGAACTATAAACGGTGCTGAACCTGATCCAAAATTTCCAATCAATGGAGCATTGGTCGTATTTCCATCATAAACGGACATACTGTAAACGGTAATAAATGAAGTAAAATCAAACTTTATCGTGTTGCCGTTAGCAGAAGTAAAAGTAACTTGGTGCGTACTATTGATATCGTAATTACCCGCTGGGCCACCGCTATCATAAAAAGTTCCACCACACGTAGGAATAGTACCGCTTACCATACTCATGGTGTACATTGGAGTAGTGCTGCTACAGGATACAAATCCTTGCCAACCTGCAGCATTACCAAAACCATCGCTAACAAACTTAAAGGTAACACAAACTCCGGGTTGTGGTGAAGAAATAATTGTTTTCAAATTAGTACTGGTATACACACCAATTGGAACTGCAGTCAACGTATTGGTTCCACTGTAAACAAAAAGAGTATCACCCAAACCCAATTCAAATTGATTAGGAAAATTAAAAATCAAATAATCATTAGGTGTAATGGGACAAAACGACATTACAAAGTTTTGATTACTTGTGTAAGTAGAATCAGCGCCGCCTGAATCATAAAAAACACCATTGCATGATGTAACAAAACCATTGGAAATTGTATAAATAGGTAAAGGAGTTGTTACGCATGAAATGAGCGCCACCCATCCTGCCTGTGGTGCAAAACTTCCCGGATTAAACCGAAAGGTGATTGAAGTTCCAGTTGATTGAACGGTAAACGGCGCTGAACCTGATCCAAAATTTCCGACTAGAGGAGCATTAGTAGTACTTCCATCATAAACGGACATACCGTAAACAGTAATAAATGAAGTAAAATCAACCTTTATCGTGTTGCCATTAGAAGAAACAAACGTCATGGTGAGATTTTCATTGGGTGTATAATTTCCTCCTGGACCTCCACTGTCGTAAAAATTGCCTGAACAGGTGGTGATGACCGTGTCACTCATATTATATGCCTGACCCATGCAGCTATTGCAATAAACAAGTGAAGCAAATAGAATTATTAGGAAGATATTTTTTTTCATGTTTTACTTACTGTGGTGTTCCTATCTAACTTATTCATTGAATTACTGTAGCTAATAAAATAAAATCCTTCATATCTCAAAATTTATTTCGAAACAAAATTAGCAATTCGAAAGTTATATATTTCCAAATATAATTACTTAATCACATCTTTATAATTTTAATAGTGTGAGCATTCTGTTGTTCGTCCATAAACAAGATAAAATATACTCCTTTTGAGTAATTTTTAATATCAATAGATAAACCACTTGAAAAATCCAACTCAATTTTCTCAATAAGTTTCCCTTGTTCGTTTAGAACTTGAACTTCGGAGTACAATATATTGGGATTATGAATGGATATGCTTATTAAATTTTCTGCCGGATTTGGATAAGCGACAATATCAAAATCAACATTTTCATTTAATTGAAAACCAACTGTGCTTGTATTCAAATACACCTTCCAATATTGGTTAGTTAAGGGTGAAAAAGAAGTAACGATACCGCCTTGGAGTTGGGCGATTACGACCAAATCAGGTTTAGCATCATTATTCATATCAACAACACTCCATGTTTGACTTCCTGTATTATGTGTTGTTAAAGCAAATCCTCCTATTGCGTTATAGCCATAAGTAACACCATTG
>JBJXGU010000243.1:0-2567 GCA_046160245.1 Bacteroidia bacterium | reverse complement strand
TTCGTGTGATTGGGATCGTACGCGATTCACGATGGAGGAAGATATTAGTGAAGCGGTAATTGATGTATTTATCGATTTGTATAAAAAAGGATATATCTCCCGCGGCATGCGCATGGTGAATTGGGATCCCGCTGGACTCACTGCCGTAAGCGATGAAGAAGTGATACATAAGGAAGTGCAGTCGAAATTGACGTATGTGCAATATGTGATTGTAGATGCCGATGAAGTTTTTGATGCGAATGATAAAGCAGCAGTTCAGAAAAAGATTGATGCGAAGTCGACGATTACGATTGCAACAGTTCGGCCAGAAACTATTTTAGGAGATACTGGGGTGTGCGTACATCCTGACGATCCGCGATACACTCATCTAAAAGGGAAATTTGCGATCATCCCGATGGTGAATCGTAAAGTGCCCATTATTTTTGATGATTATATTTTAATTGAATTCGGAACAGGTGCTTTAAAGGTGACTCCTGCACACGACATCAATGACTATAACTTAGGAAAAAAACATAACCTCGAAGTTATCGACACATTAAATGCCGATGGTACGATGAGTGCTCAAGCTGGATTTTATATTGGTGAAGATCGTTTTGTGGTGCGCAAGAAAATTGTGAAGGACTTGGCGGAGATGGGCTTGGTGGCGAAAGTAGAAGACTACACGAATAAAGTAGGATACAGTGAACGTACCGATGCGGTAATTGAACCACGCTTGAGTATGCAATGGTTTGTGAAGATGAAAGAATTTTCTAAACCAGCACTCGATGCCGTGATGGATGGCGAAGTGAAGTTGTATCCTGAAAAATTTGTGAATACGTACCGACATTGGGTGGAAAATGTGCATGACTGGTGTATCTCTCGTCAGCTATGGTGGGGACAACGTATTCCAGCTTGGTACGACAACAAAGGAAATTTCGTTGTAGCAAAAACCTTGGAAGAAGCTCTTGATCTTTTCAAGAAAGATAACCCAGGTATAACGGCGAAGGATATCCGTCAAGATGAGGATGTATTGGATACATGGTTCAGTTCTTGGCTTTGGCCCATTTCTGTTTTTGATGGATTTAAGGATCCAAATAACAAAGACATCAACTATTACTACCCTACCAACGATTTAGTTTCTGCTCCTGAAATTTTGTTTTTCTGGATTGCAAGAATGATCATGGCGGGCTATGAATACAGAGGAAAGAAACCTTTTAACAATGTTTATCTCACCGGAATTGTTCGCGATAAGCAAGGCCGGAAGATGAGTAAATCGTTAGGTAATTCGCCTGACCCATTAGATTTAATTAAAAAGTTTAGTGCTGATGGTGTACGTGTGGGGATGCTACTTTCTTCTCCTGCTGGAAATGATTTATTGTTTGATGAAAGTTTATGTGAGCAAGGAAGAAACTTCAGCAATAAAATTTGGAATGCGTTCCGACTGGTAAAAGGATGGGAAGTAGATGCATCTATTCCTCAACCCGAAGTAAATAAAGTAGCGATCGCTTGGCTCGAAGCACGCATTAACGAATGCTTGGTAGAGATTAATGATCATTACGAAAAACTTCGTATCTCGGATGCTTTGATGAGTACTTACAAATTAGTATGGGACGATTTTTGCGCTTGGTATTTAGAGTTAATAAAGCCTGGTTACCAACAAGCCATTGATGCGACAACCCTTGCATCGACTATTATCCTCTTTGAAAAAATATTGATTATCATTCATCCTTTCATGCCGTTTATTTCCGAAGAGTTATGGCATTTGTTAAAAGACAGAAAGGATGGTGATGATATCATCATTGCATCATGGCCAAAAATAAATGTGGCTAACGAAGAAATCTTAAAAGCCTTCCCAATTGCTGCGGAACTTATTGGGGAAATTAGAAATTTCCGTCAGAGCAAAGGATTGAGTCCGAAGGAAGCGCTGGCTTTAAGTATTCGCTCGAATGGGTCTACTTCAGCATTGAAAATTTTTGGAGATGCGATTATGAAGCTTGGCAATTTATCGGAAATTAAATCAGTAAACGAAAAGCCTGAAAACACATTCCCGTTCGTGGTTCGCGACTTAGAATGCTTTATTCCGATGAGTGAAAATATCGATAAAGATGCTGAACGTAAAAAGTTAAATGACGATTTAACTTATACGCAAGGATTTTTAAAATCAGTGATGGCAAAGTTGAACAACGAACGATTTGTCAGTAATGCGAAACCCGAAATTCTAGCAGCAGAACAAAAGAAAAAATCAGATGCAGAAGCGAAGATTCGTGCCATTGAAGAAGCGTTAAGTTCATTGTCATGAGTCAGCAAAGTGTGCGACAACTTTTCCTGCGACATGTTGCACAAACAAGTCCAAGCCCACTCGGCTTAGAAATTGAAAAAGCAGAAGGACTTTATTTATATGGTGCCGACGGTGAGAAATGGCTCGATTTAATTAGCGGCATTTCCGTAAGTAATGTTGGACATCGTCACCCCAAAGTGATTGAAGCCATTCATGAGCAACTTGAAAAATACATGCACTTGATGGTGTATGGAGAATACATTCAATCACCACAAGTAAAGTTAGCCGCAAAATTAGCAAGTGTAATTCC
>JBJXGU010000242.1:0-3093 GCA_046160245.1 Bacteroidia bacterium | reverse complement strand
GCATAATAATTAACGATAAGTCTGGTACCGCTCATATACAATCGGGGACGAGCGCTTGCTGAAGCCACCAAGGCAGTACTGCCTGTCCAGGTATACCCACCATCAATGGAAGAATATCGATTCATTGCATTCGAGCCGTAATTATCACAGTACAAATAAACAGAATTACTATTCGGCGATGCTACGATGTCGTAGTCTTCCACTAGCATGGTAGTAAACGGTGTAACCACATTAGCAGCCAAACTATAAAAGAAGAGTGAGGTGTCGACTTGATAAGCACAATACACAGAATCGGTTCCGGTCACCACGAGTTTTGATTTCTTCACATCTTGACCCATGGCCGGATTGGCGAACAAGTTCCAAGTGACGCCCATATCTGTTGACTGAAAAAAATTAATTCCGCCCACGCCGGATTGTCCGACAGGCATACTACAATAAAGGATTCCGGTTGATGTTTTCACCAATGAAACTTTACCACTTGGGAAAGAAGGTATTTCCACATCCAAGCCCCAGGAGAAAGCATTGATTGAATAGAAGATTGCTATGCATGATAATAAAATATGTTTCATGATCTATTGGTTTTAGTATTCAAATATAGGAATAATAAAGATGTTGAATGTTAGTTTTAATATGCTTCAAGCTTCAAGTCAACTACAAGCTACAAGCTTCAAGTCAAGCTTTGTTATTTGTTTAGATTTTAGATGTTGATAATGTCAAACGGGCTGCCATCGACAGATTGCCAACGACAAGCTGCCATCGACAGGCTGCCATCGACAGGCTGCCATCGACAGGCTGCCATCGACAGGCTCAGGCACCTCAGGCACCTCAGGCAGCATTTTCATACGAATTCCGTTTGTAAACATTTATAGTCGACTATAAATGTTTATTCAACGACTATTCATTTATTTTTTTTGAGGTTTGCAGGATGGGATTTTGACAATATAATTCAAAGAATTGAAATCCATTGGTAAAATAAATAACATGAATTGGAAAGCAGCCGTCATTGAGCACAAAAAGAAAAAGCAGATTGCAGTTTATTTTGAAAAAAGCGTTGAATGGAACGATCGAATAAAAAATATGGCAGGTGCACGATGGAGTCAAACCGTTAAAGCGTGGTTACTTCCAGACACTGTAGAAAATCGTGTGAAATTCAATCTTCCGCTTATAATTGAATTAAAAAACAACCTCATCCATCTTCAAAAAAAAGAACAATTTACACGATGGCTACAATCGAAGCGATATAGTGGCAATACTATTAAAACCTATTGTGATGCGCTCATTGTTTTTTTAAGATATTTTGATAGTAAAGAGATAGGATCAATAACGAATGAAGATGTTATTCACTTTAACAACGATTACATTCTCAAAAATAAATACTCGTCGTCATATCAAAACCAAGTGGTGAATGCCTTAAAATTATTTTTTAAAGAGATTGAATCCAAAGTAATAAAGATTGAAGAAATACATCGACCCAAAAAGGAACACAAATTACCGAACGTATTAAGCAAGGAAGAGGTAAAGCAACTGCTTAAACGAACTAAAAACCTCAAGCACAAAGCTATGTTAAGTTTAATTTATAGTTGTGGATTGCGACGCAGCGAACTATTGGCTTTAAAACCAGAGCACATTGACAGTAAAAGATGTGTACTATTAATAAGGAATGCCAAAGGAAGGAAAGATCGTATTACTCCTCTCCCACAAATGATGATAGAAATGTTGCGAATCTACTATTTACAATATCGGCCAACCCTCTATCTGTTTGAAGGTCAAACAAAAGGCGAAGCATATAGCGAAAGAAGTTTAAACTTAGTTTTCAATCAAGCACTACAAAGAGGAAACATCAAGCGCCCGGCTACTTTACATAGTTTACGACATAGCTATGCTACTCATCTACTAGAAGCGGGGACTGATTTACGATATATTCAAGAATTACTAGGTCATAATAGCAGCAGAACAACTGAAATATACACACATGTTAGCACTAAAAATATAAGTGCAATCATCAGCCCGATTGAAGGGATGGATTTATAGGCAAGAGGAAAAATACTTCTTTCTAACACCTCTTTGCTTCAACAAAGAAAAAGATAATGATAAAGGAAGAAAAATCAATTATATAATAAAGATACTATGTATTGGGTAAATAACAATAAAATGATTATTTTTGACTTAGATAAAGGCGAGATGAAAGCAGCAGCATTTAAATTCAACTTAATTGAAAGTTATTTAAGACTCTTAAACCATTTGAGTCCTGACAATAAGTTGAAATTACTTACCAAGCTTTCTGACTCTTTAAAAGAACCGAACAACCCATCAAAAAAATCGATACGTGATTTATATGGATCCTTCCTTTCGAAAAAATCTGCAGATGAAATCAATACTGATCTAAAAGAAGGCAGAAGTTTCAACAGAAAGACAGAAGGGCTTTGAAAAGATATTTGCTAGATACAAACATCTGTGTATACTTTTTGAAGGGCCAATTCGACCTCGATAAGCGTATTGAAAAAGCAGAAATACAGAATTGCTACATTTCAGAGATCACCATTGCGGAGTTAAAATTTGGTGCTGAAAACAGCGAACACAAAGAAAAGAACCGAAAGACCATTGATGAGTTTGTATCAAAATTTACGATTATTCCAGTTTACAGTTCACTTGATATTTATGCTAGAGAAAAAGCGAGGTTAAGAAAAAAGGGGCAACCTTTAGACGATTTTGATTTATTGATAGGTGCCACTGCCATTTCGAATAATCTGATATTGGTTACAAGAAATGTCACCGACTTTGAAAGATTAGAAGGAATTTCGCTAGTGAATTGGATAAAAGCATAAAAGGTAAAACAGAAAAAACGCTTGTTAAAGAGTAAATATTATTAAAACAGGAAGTATGTACAATTTCCTTAACCTACTCAAAGCCTACGAAATGCAATGGATTGGAGAAAGTTAGGGAGGAAAACCTACTTATATAACTAAGTTATGAGCGATAAATCAATTTTTGGAAATGTATACTACTATTTTTAGGATCATGAGTGGGTGCCATTTGCCGTTATTTATTTCGTTTCTTTTTTAAAAAAGGGTTAAGTGACACGAAGTGGCAGCC
>JBJXGU010000241.1:0-3824 GCA_046160245.1 Bacteroidia bacterium | reverse complement strand
TAAATGATGTGGAAATTTATCGTCCATTCTTGGTACGTTCTGGACAACAAGAAGGGTTGAGTTTTATTAATCCGGACCTTGTTGCTGATATTAGTTTTAGTTCTGGTGGTTTTAGTGCACAGTATGGTGACAAGATGAGTTCGGTGCTTGATATTAAATACCGCACACCTAAAAAATTTGCAGGCTCTGCCAATGCAAGTTTGATGGGCGGATCGCTTCACTTGGAAGGTGCCAGTAAGAATGATAAGTTTACATGGCTCACGGGAGTTCGTCACCGTTCCAATCAATTTCTATTAAAGAAATTAGATACACAAGGAGAATACAAACCACGCTTTACGGATGTTCAAACTTTATTGAATTTTAAAATTTCCAAAAAAACGGATATTTCATTTTTAGGGAATTATTCATCCAATCAGTTTAAAGTAATTCCATCATCACGTCAAACTGAATTTGGAAGCATTAATGAAGCTTTGCGATTTACGGTCTTTTTTGAAGGGCAGGAAATTGATCAATACAATACAGGAACAGGAGCCATTACGTTAACTCATCAAGTAAATGATAGTGTCAAATTAAAATTCATTGGATCTGCTTTTTACTCTAGAGAAAAAGAATTTTTTGATGTGTTAGGACAATATTTTTTAGATGAGTTAGAGCGAGACTTGGGCTCTTCAGAATTTGGAAATGTAGCTTTCAATCGTGGGGTAGGCGGATTCTTAGATCATGCACGAAACGAGTTAGAAGCTTTTGTAAGAACAGCATCACACATCGGAACTTATCGTTCAAAAAACCATCAATGGCAGTGGGGATTGAAAGCGCAAATTGAAACCATTCACGATGAATTGGACGAATGGCAATACCGTGATTCGGCCGATTATTCAGTGCCACACCCAGATGATAATCCGGGACAAAATGGAAATCCAAATCAACAAATTATTTTAAATAATGTAGTGAAGAGCAAAATTGATTTGAATTCAAATCGATATAACGCTTATATTCAAAACACATGGAACCTCGATCGTGTCTCGTTTACAATTGGTGTGCGAGGTGCGTACTGGGACTTAAATGAAGAATTGAATATTAGTCCACGTGCAAGTGTTTCTTGGAAACCAAAATGGAGCAAACGTCTTTCATTAAGAGCAGCAACAGGCTTGTATTATCAACCTCCTTTCTATCGGGAAATGCGTGACCTCGATGGAAATATCAATAAAAATATTGAATCACAAAAAACAATTCATTTTGTAATTGGTAGCGACTATCAATTCCTTGCCTGGGGCAGAGAATTTAAATTGACAAGTGAAGCGTATTATAAAAAGATGGATAATTTAATTCCATACAAACTCGACAACACACGCATTCGTTATTTGGCAAAGAACAATGCGAGTGGATATGCAACAGGATTAGATTTTCGAATCAATGGTGAGTTCGTGAACGGAATTGAATCGTGGGTGTCAATGGGTATTTTGAAGACAGTGGAAGATATAAAAGATGATTTTTATTTTCGCTATTTTAATGCGAGCGGAGAAGAGATCATCAAAGGATTTACATTTGATGATGTGGTTGCCGATAGTTTAAAAGTAACTCCCGGAGACATTCCCCGACCTACTGATCAACGACTAACTTTTAGTATGTTCTTTCAAGATTATCTCCCGAAAAATCCAACGGTTCGTATGCACTTAAATTTAGTATTTGGTGCCGGTTTGCCATTTGGTCCTCCAGGTCCTGATCGCTATAAAGATATTCTTCGTGGCCCCTCCTACCGACGTGTTGATATTGGATTTTCTAAAATTGCAATTGATGAAGATGGAGAAAATAAAAGTCGACTTCCCGTTATTCGCAATTTAAAATCGTTGATCTTTAGCATTGAAGTTTTCAATTTACTGCAAGTCAGTAATACCATTTCCTATTCTTGGATTACCGATGTTTCTGGTCGACAATATGGAATTCCGAATTACTTAACGAGTCGGATTCTGAATTTTAAAATGCAGACTAAGTTTTAGTACCTACGCTTCATATTCATATCTTATAACAAAAAAAAGCATAAATGAAGGTAGGCATTAAACCAAAAAATAAGTGGACAATCATTAACTTTTCCTGGGTTTAAAATGAGCAAGAAAAAATCTTCAGAAGGTGGATTGGTTTATTCGACCAACCCTAATTTTAAACTAAAGGAAGAGGTTGAGGAAACGAAAACTCCAGGCGCCTCACAACAAGATTTACGTGTTTGGTTAGAGAGAAAAGGAGGCGGAAAGATGGTTACCTTGGTAAAAGGATTTAAAGGAAAACTAAGTGATTTTGATGATTTAGCGAAAGCTTTAAAATCAAAATGCGGTGTTGGTGGCGGTGCTAAAGATGGAGAAATTTTTATTCAAGGCGATCAACGAGACAACGTCATCTCTTACCTCATACAAAAAGGATTTAAAGTAAAAAAAGCCGGAGGATAATTCCATCTTTTTAAAAAAATTATTTTGCTGTAGCCATTGATGCTTCTATCACCTTTGCATAATACTGCTCATACATTGGCGTAATCACTTGCGTATCGAATTCTTTTGCTCTACTTAAGGCTTGTGATTTAAATTTCTTGAGCGATTCATCGGTACGTAAAATAGTCAATGCATTTTTAGCCATGTCATCCACATCACCCACATTACTCATAAATCCAGTAACTCCGTTGATATTTAATTCAGGAATTCCACCCGCATTGGAACTAATTACTGGCACTTGACAAGCCATCGCTTCTAAAGCTGCTAATCCAAAACTTTCTGTCTCAGAAGGCATAACAAACAAATCACAAATCGATAAAATTTCTTCGATCATATCTTGCTTCCCTAAAAAGCGAACATCATCACATAAATCCAATTCACGACACAATTGTTCGATATTATGACGCTCAGGTCCATCTCCAATTAGCAAAAGTTTTGATGGGATCTCCTTTCGAATTTTACTAAATACATGAACTACATCCTGCACACGTTTTACTTTTCTAAAGTTAGAAGTATGCACCACTAATCGTTCTCCATTGGGAGCAACGGCTTTTCTGAAATGATCTTTTGCTTTCTTTGAAAAACGTTCTAAGTCGATGAAGTTTGGAATCACTGCGATTTCTTTGTCGATTTTAAAATTAGCATAGGTATCTTTTTTCAGACTTTCGGAAACTGCAGTCACACCATCCGATTGATTGATGGCGAATGTTACCACAGGTTCGTAGCTAGAATCTTTTCCCACCAAGGTGATATCCGTTCCATGCAAGGTGGTAACGATGGGTAAAACAATTCCATGCGCTGCTAAAATTTGCTTGGCCATATACGCAACGGATGCATGCGGAATGGCATAATGCACATGCAACACATCGAGTCCTTCAAAACGTGCTACGTCAACAAGCTTACTTGCTAAAGCGGTTTCGTAAGGGATGTAATCGAATAAGGGATACTTCGCTATTGTTACTTCATGATAACTGATATTCTCAGAAAAAAAATCGAGTCGAACAGGTTGGCTATAAGTAATAAAATGAATGCGGTGTCCGCGTTCAGCCAATGCTTTACCTAATTCTGTGGCCACTACTCCACTTCCACCAAATGTGGGATAACATACAATTCCAATTCTCATAGTTCAAAGTTAACGAATTCAAAAGACGTATATGGGATGACAGTATTGTAATTATTCGAAATAAAATTAAGTTATTTCACTTCAATGGCTTCTATGGCCATTTGCATAAGATTAGTTCTCAAATTCGATTTTGCCAATTTCAAATTTGTTGATGTTGGATAAACACGGTTGGATAAGAAAATATATTGCAGACGGGTCTGAGGATCAGCCCACGAATAGGT
>JBJXGU010000240.1:0-3586 GCA_046160245.1 Bacteroidia bacterium | reverse complement strand
AACAAGAGCTCGTTTCCAAACACGTTGCCACTGCAGACTTAGTCATCACCACTGCTCTCATCCCAGGAAGAAAAGCACCTGTTCTCGTAACTGAAGACATGGTAAAAAGCATGAAATACGGATCAGTCATAGTAGATATGGCCGTTGAGCAAGGCGGAAACTGCGTGTTAAGCGAATTGAATGCAACCGTAGTGAAACATGGTGTTACCATCATTGGTGAATCGAATATCCCTTCACTCCTACCCTTAAATGCAAGCGATCTGTACGCAAAAAACATACAAACATTCCTCTTACACTTAGCCACAAAAGATGGGTTTAAATGGGAGATGGATGAAGAGATAACCAAAGGATCATTGTTGGTACATAATGGCGTTGGTATCGCTACGAAGTGAGTAGTAGCATAATGATACTTCTTCACGTACGAGTTGAATTGCAAATTGGCAAGTTGGTGGATTGGTGAATTGCTGCGCTTTGCTAGCTACGCGAAATATTGAAATCCCGATAGCTATCGGGAGGCAAGTTGGTAAATTGGCAAATTGGTAAGTTGGTAGGTTGCTGATTTACAAATTTTGATGAACCGATTCTAAATTAATAATTAAAAATTAACAGAATGAAATTTAATATAAACCCCTTTAATTCTTTAAAATCATGTCACAGTTCTCAGAAAAATTACGATCACAATCAAAAGAAATTGCATTAAAAACGATTAAACTAACCAGAAATTTTCCAAACAATGTAAAAGCTTGGACTATTTCAAAACAACTAATAAGATCCTGTACTTCGGTTGCAGCCAATTATCGATCTGCGTGCAGAGGAAGAAGTTCTCGAGAGTTTTACGCTAAATTATGTATTGCAGTAGAAGAACTAGACGAATCAATATTATGGTTAGAATTTACAGAGGAATTGGAACTTGCAAAAACTGAACAAATAAGTCCAATAGTAAAGGAAATGAAAGAATTACTAGCCATCTTAACCACCTCAAAAAGAACCCTAAAACAGAAGTTGTTTCCCGAAAATTAGCAAGTAATAATAATATTAAAAATAGATAAATTGATATTTGCAAATGAAATAATTAAGAGTTCAGAAAAAATAAAAACTCTAAAAGTTTACAAATTTTAAAAATATTCAATCTTAAAATTTCAAACTTGCCAACTTACCAATTTGCCAACTTACCAATAAAAAACAATAATTGAAATGGAATCTCTAATTAACCTCGTATCTGAACACCGCGAAATGCTCTATTTCGTCATCCTATCCGTATTCGTCGGAATTGAAGTAATTGGCGGCGTGCCTACCGTTTTGCATACCCCTCTCATGAGTGGAGCAAACGCCATTCACGGAGTAGTTATCGTGGGTGCCATATATGTGATGTTAAACATCGACCCTTCTAATGTCTTTGCCCTTGTGCTTGGATTTTTAGCAGTACTACTCGGAACATTAAATGTGGTGGGTGGCTTTGTGGTTACCGATCGCATGTTAGAAATGTTCAAGAAAAAATAATAGTATAACGATTAATATTTAAAGATTATGAAGAGCTCCCTGCTCGAAATTTGTTACCTCTTTGGCTCTGTCACTTTCATCGTTGGATTGAAAATGATGGGTAATCCGAAGTCGGCACGTAGAGGAAATTTATACGCAGCATTAGGAATGGTTATTGCCATTTTCGGTACTATTTTCCTCTTTGAAAAGAAAGATCACGCCGGAAATGTAGATACTGCATTTGTTGTTCCTGCTATGGTGTATTACCTCATTTTTGGAGCCATCGCGCTTGGAACCGTTATTGGTTGGTTAACTGCAAAGCGTGTTCAAATGACCAAGATGCCAGAGCTCGTTTCTATGTTTAATGGAATGGGTGGTGCTTGTGCAGCTTTGATTGGGTTGATGGAATATCAGCACAATTTAGATAGCACAGGAGCCTTGGCCGCTATCATCGCTGGAATGGTGATTGGTACTGTTTCCTTCAGTGGATCGGTGATCGCTTATTTGAAATTGAATGGAACAATGAATAAACCCATTCGTTTGCCTCAATACAATATCATCAATACTATTTTTATGATTTCAGTTGTTGCCTTTGGAACATGGATGGTGATGGTGAAGCCCGATAACATGGCTATTTTGTATGCTTTGTTTTTTGCGGCTATCGTTTATGGAATTCTGTTTACGATTCCAATTGGTGGTGCAGATATGCCCGTTGTAATCTCCTTACTAAATTCCTTTACTGGATTAGCAGCAGCTTTTGGCGGATTCTTATACGATAATAAAATTATGCTTACCGGTGGAATATTGGTTGGATCTGCAGGTACGCTTTTGACACTCGTGATGTGTAAGGCGATGAATCGACCGTTGAGTAATGTGATTTTTGGTGCTTTTGGAGCCACTGGAGCCACTGGAGATCGCGAAATGAGTGGAAATATCAAAGACATCAATGTAAGCGATACAGCGGTGCTAATGAACTACTCGAAGAAAGTGATTATAGTTCCTGGATATGGATTGGCCGTAGCTCAAGCACAACACGTCATTCATGAGTTAGAAATGATTTTGGAAGAACGAGGTGTTAGTGTGAAATATGCTATTCATCCTGTTGCGGGTCGTATGCCCGGACATATGAACGTGCTTTTAGCTGAATCCAATGTTTCTTACGATAAGTTGGTGGAGATGGAAGACATCAACCCTGAGTTTACATCGACCGATGTAGTGTTAGTCGTGGGAGCAAATGACGTAGTAAATCCAGCTGCCCATAACGATCCTGCCTCTCCTATTTACGGAATGCCCATCCTCGACGTAGAAAACGCTGCACATATCATCGTAAACAAACGTTCGATGAATGCAGGTTATGCAGGTATCGAAAACGAACTCTTCTTCAACCCCAAAACGAATATGTTGTTTGGTGATGCGAAAACGGTTTTAACGAAATTGGTGGCGGAGTTGAAAGCTTTGTGATAGGTTACGAATTACGAATCGATACGAAAATACGAATTACGAATACGCTAATTCGCTAATTCGCAAATTCTCGAATGACGAAGTAAATTAGGTTACGAACTTGACTTTAGCAAGCAATTAGCGAATCCTTACCGATTACTTATTTGCGAATGTAAATATGAAAAATTCTGTATCACTAAACCACAAGAAATAAAGTATTTAAGACGTACGAAAATTGAAATGTTTTTGCCAAGAGTTGAGTGAAGTAATTATTTTATTAAAAAAATATAATTTTTGTGTATTGGTGTATTAGCGAATTAGCGTATTCGTAATTCGTACATTCGTAAAGGGTTTTGTTGCTGTAGTTAAGCTTTTCTGCCTATGGCAGGTGATAAATAACTTGAGTAAAAATTCGTAATTCGTAACCGAACTATTATAGTTTATAGTATATAGTGATATTGAATTAAAAAGTAATTATTTTACTCCCCTCCCCTTCCATCGCAGCTACCATTTTCCCAATCGGTTTCCAGCATCTTTGATCGATTTCATTCTCTTCAAACAAAGCTAAAAGCGTATCTACATTTTTCTCATTAATAGCAATCAACAATCCCCCACTTGTTTGCGGATCACATCCTAAATGCAATTCACGCGCTCCTGGTTCTTGAAT
>JBJXGU010000239.1:0-5096 GCA_046160245.1 Bacteroidia bacterium | reverse complement strand
TGGAGGGTGTTCATTTTGATTTAACTTATTCACCATTAAAACACTTAGGCTATAAGGCGGTGGTGGTTAACATCAGCGACATCTGCGCGATGAATGCGATTCCCACTCAAATTGTTTGCGGCTTGGCATTATCGAATCGCTTTTCATTAGAAGCTGTAGAAGAGTTGATGTTAGGAATTAAGTTAGCCTGTGAAAGATATGGAGTTGATTTAGTGGGGGGCGATACCTGCTCATCAAAAAGCGGATTAGTCATTAGTATCACCGCCATCGGACATGTGAAAGAAGATGCCTTAATTTATAGAGATGGGGCCAAGGAAAATGATTTAATTTGTGTGACTGGCGATTTAGGTGCTGCCTATATGGGATTACAATTATTGAATCGCGAGAAAAAAATATTTTTAGAAAACCCAGTTGCTCAGCCCGAATTAAAAGGATACGATTATTTGTTAGAGCGACAATTAAAACCTGAAGCGCGATTAGATATCATTCAACGTTTCGAAACTTGGTTTATAAAACCAAGCAGCATGATTGATATTTCGGATGGACTTGCTTCAGAGTTGATGCATCTATGCACACAATCCAAAACAGGTTGTCAGATCTATGAAGAAAAAATTCCGATTGATCATTTAACTTCAGAGTTGGGAAGAGAATTAGGATTGGATCCAACGGTTGCTGCATTAAACGGTGGAGAAGATTATGAATTACTATTCACATTATCGCTTGCAGAATATGAAAAAATAAAAGACAGAGCAGAAATTAGTATCATAGGTCATATGACGTCACCTGAAGCAGGATTTCGTTTAGTAGATCGTCAGCAAAATGTACATGAGTTGAAGGCGCAGGGGTGGGATGCTTTTAGAGGTTAGATGTTGGATGTTGGATCTTCGCCTTGCAATTGAAACCTGCCTGCCGGCAGTCAGGCGTAGTGAAATATTGCAGGGTTGGATGTTGGTCGCGAGGCTTATGGATAAGAGATTAGATGTTCGTTTTCATTAAATACTAGAATTCAAAGCTAGAACAAGATTTAAAATTAATTAATAAAGAAAATCAATGCGTATTGCAATCACAGGTACAAGAGGTGTACCTAACAATTACGGGGGATTTGAACAATGTGCGGAACGTTTAGCCGTGTTGCTTGGGCAAGCAGGCCATGAAGTAACAGTTTATAATCCGCATTATCATGAATACGACAAATCAGAATTCCATGGTGTGAAAATCATCAAACAATGGAATCCAGAAATGAGTTTTGGAACTGTTGGGAACTTCATTTATGATTATAAATGCATGAAACATGCGATAAAAATGGAAAGTGACATCCTGCTCGTTTTAGGATACACCACTGCCTCCCTATTCTACCCATTTTTAGGAAGAGGAAAAAGTATTTTGGTTACAAACATGGACGGGCTCGAATGGAAGCGAGGTAAATGGAATTACGTTGTCAAAAAATTTGCAAAATGGCTTGAAAAATTAGGAGTTCGATATAGCGATCACTTAATTAGTGATAACAGAGAAATTAAAAATTACTTTTCGAAAGAATATCAAGTTGATTCTGCATTCATTGCTTATGGGGCAGATGCATTCACAACACCTGATGAAAGCATATTAAGCGCCTATGGGGTTGAAGCCTATCAATACAATTTAATTATTGCTCGATTAGAAAAAGAGAATAATATTGAAACCATGCTCGATGGTGTTTTGTTATCAAAAGATAAAACACCTTATCTCATTGTTGGAAAAACCAATACTCCATATGGTGAATTCTTAACCAATAAGTATAAGGATAGTAAACACATCCGATTTATGGGTGGAGTGTACAAACAAGATCATTTAAATAATTTGCGTCACTTTGGGAAATACTATATACATGGTCATTCAGTAGGTGGGACAAATCCCTCGTTACTAGAAGCCATGGTTTGCGGTGCATACATTCTTGCCCATGACAACCTCTTTAATAGAGACGTTTTAGGTGATCAAGCTTGGTATTTTGATTCTCCACAAACTTTAGCAGCAGTGTTGAATGATGGAAACAAATTAGAATCGATGAGAGACCTTTACGTCCGCACACAGATGGAAAAAATTAATCGAGAATATAATTGGCAAAAAATTACGGATCAATATGATAGTTTTTTTAAAAAAATTTTAGCGAGTCGATAATCCCAAAACAATCTACGAAATAGTAGGATCACGTTAAGAAAATCTATGAAGGTTGAAAGATGCAACTTATTTATTTCACTAAAATAATTTAACTTTTGAATTGTTTTATTGGGCTAGATGACTCTTTTCGTCAATGATATTTGATCGATATTCCATTGAATACAGATCAAACCCAACCGCCCAATAGTCTTTTATTTTTTCAAAGAGCACAAATCCTCCCTTTTCATAAAAAGTATAGGCATGCTGAGAGGTCCGTACTCTGATTTTTTTTACGGATGGAATTGACTTTAGAATTTCAATCCGATGATTCAACAAAGCGGTTCCCACTCCCATGCGTTGATTATGCGGATGCAAAAAATCCCAACTTAACAATCCGATCTCGCCATTTTCCTTAAAATTGATTCCACCACATCCTGCTATTTTTCCATCGATTAGCACCACATAGTATTTCTCGATTTCATTATCTAAATAATAAATTAAATCCTTTTCTTCTTCAGGTGAAAAAAAAGCAGGTGTATTGAGTCGGAATAAGTCAAGAACATTGTTTTTATCTTCTTGAATAAATTCTCGAATGAATACACCTGCCATCATATATTAAAATTAAATTTTAAAGAATATCCCTATTCCAGATTATCTTAATAATTCGCTATTGCGTAATTGACGGCCGCAGATGCATTCAGATTGCCATAACCTTTAGAGCTATTTTTTACAGGATAAAATTGCGCGGTATTCGTTAAGCATGTCATCAATTGCGTTTTATTCATAGTTGGCTTGGTGCTTAATACTAAAGAAGCTATTCCAGCCGCAGTTGCTGTTGCACAAGAGCTTCCACCAATATATGTAGGTGTGCTACCCGATGCGGCAAGACTCAAAGAATTGCGATTGTCGTTCGCGCTTCTTTCCATGGTGATGGTATACATAACAGCACTTCCATCATGACAAGAAGCGCACTTAATTCCATTTTCTTTTACTCCAGTAACGGCGATACAAGCACTGTAGGCAGCAGGATAAATTACTCCCCACCAACTGGTCCAACCAAAAGAAGTACCAGCAGCAGCAAAAATGGTTTTACCTAAATTGTTTGCATAGTCAGCACCATCCTTTAACACGCCACTGGAGAATGGAGTACCCATGCTTAAGGAAATAATTCGCACGTCGGAACGATTACCCATTTTGATAAATGCATTTTTTGTTGCTGTTTTTTCAGAGGAGGCATCTAAAACCACATCATTGGCAGCACGAATAAAATGCAATCCACTTTTATAGGCAACTCCTGTGGTTGAATTCTGATTATTTCTTGGACCTGCAGCCAATCCACACATGCTTGTGCCGTGCGTGCAAGAATTAAAAGCACTACTTCCTAACGTATAATCTGTAGAAACCGATCGACCTACATTTGAATCACCATTATTAAAGAGAGAACCTAAAAGCGATTGAGAAGTGCTCAATCCAGCATCAATAACACCGATGGTGATTCCTGCTCCTTGACTTACATTCCATGCAGTAGGAATATTTTGATTGTTAAAATTCCATGGAACTAACGCACCCGGAGTTACCGTTGTAAAATCACTCGCATTTAAACCATATGTAGAGCCATCACAACCAGAACCTGCTCGATTCAAATCATTCGGCCAATAATCCATAGGTTCGAGATAACGAACATTTTGCAGATTTCTAAGTTTCGTCAAAACGGTTTTATCCGTAAGTCGTAGTGTTAAGATGGGAAGAATAGGATCATCTTCAATAAGAATATCATTCCATTGAACAGAAACACCTGCTGTTTTATTCAACTCTTCCAAAATCATTTTTTTCAATTCATCATGAACTTTTTTATAGGCCCCTGTTCGCACGTTCACGATATGAATTTTAGAACTGATATCGCCTGCATTGGCAGGTTGATATCCTATAGCCACAGTCTGATCACTTTCTACAATAGCGCTCCAAAGTGTTTTCATGTCTACATCCTCCCAATGAAAATCGTTCTTTGATTCACGGCTAGAAATAATGACTTGGTCCAATTTTAATTTATCTAAAGGATTTCCTTGTGGTACAGATTCAGGATTTGTTCTCTCCACGAGAACGCTCTCTTGTTGATCATGGCTTGTTTCTTCATGCTTGTTACAAGCACTGAATAGTACAGTGAGAACAGTGGCAATAGTGAATAGTTGTTTTTTCATGGGTTTTGATTTAATGGTTGAAATTTAGAAATAATCCAGATACGATGAACGCAAAGGAAAATTATTTTTTAGGATCGGTCTTGAAAATAGCCGTTTTTAGTCGACTACAAGCGTTTACATCCGGAAATTGGATTGAATATTAATCAATCAGATAGCGCGATTCAACCATCTACCCCATATTTTTGACCTTTTGTAAACTCTTTCTTCTTAATTTTGTTTTTCTAATTAAATAAAACCAATATAAATTATGTCTTTTACACTCTCCCCCCTACCTTACGACTATGCTGCTTTAGAACCTCATATTGATGCGCGCACTATGGAGATTCATCACAGTAAGCACCATCAAGCTTATGTTAATAATCTCAATGCTGCCATTGCGGGCACCGATGGAGAAAAGATGAGCATTGATGAAATCTGCAAAAACATTTCTAAATTTCCGATGGCATGGATGGCATGCGCTGCGATGTCGACGGCAACCTCTACATCACGCGCCATGGCAAAGGTACTGTAGCCGTCGTTTCGCCCCAGGGCGTGGTGTTGCAGGAGATTGAGGTATTGGGAAAACATCCTACTAATCTTTGTTTCGGCGGTCCCGACGGCCGCACGGTTTATGTCACCGAAGCCGAGCAAGGCCGCCTGGTGCAATTCCGCGCGCTGCGTCCCGGCGTAGAGTGGGAACGCTGGCAGCGCTAACGAAAGCCTACCCGACGCGATAGCGCGCCAGCATCGCCTCATCCAACTCAATCCCGAGCCCCGGCCCTGAGG
>JBJXGU010000238.1:0-28421 GCA_046160245.1 Bacteroidia bacterium | reverse complement strand
CGCAACGTCGATTCTCGTATGAGGAAGCACAAGAAGTTATTGAAACAGGCGAGGGCGATATGAAAGAATATATTTTGCCTTTACAAGAGTTGGCAAAAATTTTACGTAAAAACAGGTTCACCAGTGGCGCTATTTCTTTTGACAGAGTAGAGGTGAAGTTTCGGTTAGATGAACGCGCACATCCTGTCGATGTTTTTCTCAAAGAAAACAAGGATAGTAATAAATTGATCGAAGAGTTTATGCTTTTGGCCAATCGTCGCGTAGCTGAATATATCGGAAAAAAATTGTCGATCAAAGAAGGAAAAGAATATCCGTTTGTATATCGCATTCACGACACTCCGGTAAGCGATAAGATGGAAACGTTTGCCAATTTCGCTTCTAAATTCGGGTATAAAATGAATACCAATACCGACAGGGAAATTGCACATTCGTTAAATAAGTTGATGAAGGATGTGAAGGGAAAGAAAGAACAAAATGTAATTGAACAATTGGCCATTCGCACAATGTCGAAGGCAGTGTACACTACCAATAACATCGGTCATTATGGATTGGCTTTCGATTATTATACTCACTTCACTTCTCCTATTCGACGTTATCCCGATGTGATGGTGCATCGTTTATTAGCTCATTATTTAGCAGGAGGAAAGCCGATGACCGCTAATGATTTGGAAGTGGCGTGCAAGCACAGCACGGATATGGAGATTAAAGCATCGGAAGCCGAACGTGCTTCCATCAAGTTTAAGCAAGTGCAGTATTTACTCGATCGAAAAGATGAAGTATTTAACGGAATGATTTCCGGTGTTACCGAGTGGGGATTGTATGTAGAAATAGTAGAGAGTAAATGCGAAGGACTTATTCGCGTTCGTGATTTGGTAGATGATTTTTACGAGCTCAACGAGGATCAATATTGTTTGGTAGGTCACCGTTCTAAAAAAGTTTATCAACTCGGTGATCTGTTAAAAGTTCGATTGAAGTCGGCCGACTTGATGAAAAAACAAATTGATTTTGTATTAGCCGAAGATTATAATTCTGTAAAGCTTAGCAAGACGAGTGGAGGGGGCAACTTCTCAAAATTCCACGGTGGTGGTTCCTCTAAATCTTCTGGTAGATCTTCTTCCGGCTCTTCTTCAAAATCAGGCACTCCCAAATCCAAAAGCAAATACGGTAAAGGCACTTCGAAGTGGAAGAAATAGCGACCACTTAATACGGATACTTAAACGCAGCGAAGCCACGTTCAGCAGCGTCAGCCCTTTCGACTTCGCTCAGGGCAAGCATTTCGCGTATTCGCGCATTCGTAATTCGTACATTCGTATCGATTCGTAACCTGCTTGCTGCAGGCAAGTTCGTATCCTTCGCACTTTCGCATTTTCGTGTTCATTCGCATTTCGCGTATTCGCGCATTCGTAATTCGTACATTCGTATCGATTCGTAATTCGTATCCTTCGCACTTTCGCATTTTCGTGTTCACTCGCATTTCGCGTATTCGCGTATTCGTAATTCGTACATTCGTATCGATTCGTAATTCGTAACCAAAAGTAATTCGTAACCAATCATCTCTTAACCACCCGCGCACTACTCACCACCCCATTATCTTCCATCTTCAAAATATAAACTCCTGCTGCAAGTTGCAAATCCCCCATAGGAAGTACATAGAGGTTTCCTTCGCAATAGTCATCTTGATGGTAGAGTAATTGTCCTCTTAAATTGTAAAGAGAAATTGACAGAATGTGATGCCCAGAAGATTCAAATAATACATGAAGCTGATCTTTGAAAGGAGAAGGAAATACAGTGGGACTATTAAACAATTCGCCACGTTTGATTGCAATTACTTTGCTATAATTTTCTTTTCCATTAAAATCAACTTGTCGTAAACGGTAATAAGAAATCAATTGCATCAATGGATTGTCGTCTTTGAAAGAATAACTATTAGCATAGGTACTATTCCCTTTTCCTTTAACAAATCCTAAATCTTCAAACTTTCTTCCTTCTGTCGATCGCTCAACGTAGAAGCCGTCGTTGTTTAATTCAGAGAGGGTGAACCAGTCCAAACGATTATAGTTTTCAAAGGATTTTCCTGTGAAGGATCCCATTGTAACTGGTAAAGGAGAATTGTTTGGACCAAAGATCTCGAAATCATCAATGGAAACTCCCGCAGTGTTCACTGTAAAATCTGATTTGAAAACAAGACGGAAAGCAACGTTCGGGTTGCCCGCTAAGAAACTAACATCTCTCGATGCTAATGTAAAACTCGCTGTAGTGGAATTGAAGAAAGCTTCACCTGCGGGGAAAGCGGTGCCTCCTGCGCCATTGGCAAAGTCGTACCAATTCGGCCCCGTAGTTCCTAAGAGTGTCCAGTTGTCTCCTTTGTTGGTAGAGTACTCAACACGAAATCCATCGTATCCAATTTCGAAACTATTTTTTTTATAGAATTGAAGGGTGTAAGTGCCCGGGGCTGAGAAATTATAATTTGGACAATATAAAATGCAATTCGCATTGTCCGAATAATTCCCCACTAAATTGGTTACCCAACTTGCGCTTCCACTTCGTGTACCACTTTTCGCACCTACACCGCTATTCCCTCTTTCCCATTTGGTTCCACCGCTAAAAGTTCCGGCAAAGTCATTCGGATTCGTTTCAAAGTTTCCACCACCTAATAAATTGTATGGCGTTCCGCGGTTAGGCAGTACCGTTATATAGGCTACTTGTGTTTTGCTTAAGCTTCCTCCTCCACCGTTAATGTTTAAGGTTACCGTATATACTCCCGGTATTGTATAAGTGTGCGTTGGATTTTTAGTACTATTGGTAAATCCATCTCCAAAACTCCAGTTCCAAGTTGTACTCTTCACCGACCCGTCAGTAAAGTTTACTGGTTTTCCAGTGTACACAACAAATTTGTCTGCAGCAAAATCGGCACGCGCAGGTGAGAACGTATCGCTGGAGAATAACCCACGGCCATGCGTAGACGCAATCATCATTTTGTCTGAACTTCTAATTTGTAACATGTCGGTGCGGACATTGGCTAAACCACTGTTGGATGAGCCCCAATTAGTAGTTCCTCCTGAAAGAGCATCGGTACTCAATACACCTACTTCAGTGGCTAACAAAGCTTGTGAACTATCTATAGGATTAAACAACGCCCAACGTATTGGCATGTCAGGCAAATTACCTTCTACAGATGTCCAGGAAGTTCCACCATTCTTGGTTTCCCATACGCTATTTACTCCGTAATTACTGTATGTTACTAACAAATGACTATCATCATCACTCTCTACTTCAATACACGATACCGTAGCCGATGTAGGCATTCCTGCACCTGAATTAATATGAGTTCCAATTGGCGTTGCTGCATTTGCATTATCAACTCGCACAATTCTTCCATTATTTAATCCAAAGAAAACGCGATGATTGGTAGTAGGAGAAACGCGCACTGCAGTAACTCTTCCACTGTTGAACTCAGCAACTGTAATATTACTCCAAGTAGTACTGGTGAATGCCGTTAGTAATCGTGTGTATTGTCCATTTCCGTACGCCGCATAAAACGCATTGTTCACATCATCATAATCACTCGGATTAATAAACGAACCCGTATTATTATTTCTGATGGAAGCAAAAGAATTTCCTCCATCGTTGCTCCGGTAAATATTATTATATACATAGGATGAAAATTGGTATTGAGGGTCACTTTGATCAATATGACAAAATGCGCCATCTCCTCCTGTAACTTCAATGGTGGAATTTATTCCAGGTACGCTGTATTGCTGTGTACCGTTGTCTTGAGCGCCAGCCATAAATTGATTGGAACCTAATGTTGGATGCATGGCACACGCATAAAATTGGGTAACATTATAATTAATGGATTTGAAATCAATGGTAGTTCCTCCGTTTGAAGATTTCGAGATTCCTCCATCGTTTCCAAAGTAAACTTCTGAACTAGATCCCGGCCTGTAAACAATAGCATGTTGATCGGCATGTACTTCTTGAAAACCAAATCCGCCGTACCAATGGGAAATTTGTGTCCAGTTGGTTCCGGCATTGGTACTTTTGAATAAATCAACACCTCCAATTATTAAGGTATTTGAATTATTTGGATCCACAGCAGCCGTTAAATCATACCAAGCTTGTCCACGGGTAAACTCAGCTCCAATTCCTGGATCTGCGTCCGTAGGTAAAGTGCACGTAGTCCACGTGCTTCCTGTATTCGTCGATTTATAAATCCCTCCAATTCCATAGCTTGTGGCCATGGTCAATGCATAAAGTACTGCACTATTATTAGGTGCTAAAGCAATCTCAACTCTACCGAAATTAGTAGTTGGAAATCCATTGGCTCCCGTGTTAAGTTTCGTGTACGTACCTGCATTACCGTTAGTTGATCGATACACGCCATCAGCGGCACTAAAAACATTTCCTGTAGCTGCAACAATCGCATTGTCGGCTGCAATTTCAACGTCAGCAATAAAATCTACCGTGCAACCATTGGCTGCTCCTAACACTTCGGTCCAAGTAGTACCGCCATTTTGTGAGCGGTATAATCCACCGGTTGTAGCAGCATACACATCTCCAGTTGTTGGATGAACAACCATCTGATTCACATACCTAAAATTTACATTGTTTGCCGTGGAAGGAAGTTGACTAAAAGTAACTCCGCCATCAGTGCTTTTCCAAATGCCATCTCCATAAATAGCATCGGCATTAAACCATCCTTCTCCTGTTCCAAAGTAAAGTATGTTCGGCGAAAGTGAATGCTGACAAATGCTGACAATGGCTAAATTGGAAAATAAGTCATTTACAGGCGTCCAGGTAGGTACAGACTGTGTAATGTCAGAGGTCTTCCATAAACCACCTCCAACACTGGCTGCAAAAATAGTTTTCCCGGTGGCATCATTTTTATCGATTAAAATTCCTCGCGTTCTTCCTCCTACATTGGAAGGGCCTCGTTCCTGCCAATTGATGCTTAACGCACCGGCTACTTTATTGGCTGTGGCAAATGCACGAAGCTGATCAGCATAACGCATCGCTGCCCATAATCGCTCTCTTGGAACTTTTAAGGTGGAGGGATCACGTGTAATATCAAATTCATACTGCATCGCTAAATCCATGCGATCGCGTTTGGGAATTTTATTTTTTGGCGGATGGTTTTTTTGATATTGAAAATGTACGCCCATCACTAAAAAGACAGCAACCAATGCGGCCATCAAGGATGTCGGGACGAAACGGATTTTCATGATGCTAGAACCCCTTTGTAACAGATAATTATTGATAAAGTTACGAATGTGAGAGGCGATATGTCAATAATTATTGTCATTTTTTATAAAAACACATTAGCTTAGGGTTTAAACCAAAACAGCCTAGGGTTTAAACCCTAGGCTGTACAGTAATATGTATTTTTATTTTTTGATGATTCGAGTACTATTCTTCATACCCCCTTCTCCAATATTCACGATATACGCTCCAGATTTAAGTTGATCAGCTAAGGGAAGAGATATGGTATTTTTACCTTGTTTCACACTTAAGTTCCCATTGTAAATAAGTTGGCCATTTACCAAGGTAATCGTCATGGGTACCATTCCATTGATATCAGATTCAAATTTCAATTGAAGATTTGTCTCAAATGGATTTGGACTCGCCACCATATTTTTAATTCCAGAATTTGATTTCGTATTGTTGAAAGGTTTAGGGTCAAATGTTTCTTGCTTTCCATCAAAATCAGTTTGAGATAAGCGATAGTAACTTGTACCCATCAATGGATTGTAATCCACCACTTCATAGTTACGTGGGCTGCTGCTGTTTCCTGCTGCAGTTACCTTTTTAATTTCTTCAAACTTTTTATTGTCTTTCGATCTTTCAACGATAAAGTAATCACTATTTTTTTCGCTCGCCGTGCTCCATGTAATTTTTGCAGCAGCGTTATAGGGTATAACATCGAAGGAAGTTAATTCTACAGGTAACGGATTTATACTCGTGGACGTAATTCCGAATTGACCCAGCGATGTGAAAACACTTCTATTCGCAATAGGTGTTGTTGGATTACCGCTTGCAGCAACATGGGTTCCGTTGGCTGTCCACATATTAGCATCATCATCTCTTCTGAATAAATGCAGTTTGGTGTAATCGGTAATTCCAGAAAATCCTTCTGCTGTTGTTGAGATATTGTATTCGCCACTGCTAAATCCATTGCCGCCACTCAATGTCCACCAACCTGAACCTATTGTTGAACATTCTTCACCAGCATCCATTATAGGCAATCCATAAACCCCGGGAAACCCAGTACTAAAGGTGGACGAGATGATGCCGCCATTGGGAGCTGTTGTGAAGTCCATGATGATTCCATTGTAAGAAGTAGGTGTTCCTACAGGGAAAGTAATTCCCGAAGTAATAGCACTTGGAACCCATCTGCGAAACGACCCAATAATATGACCAGAAGTTCGCGTTAAAGTTCCAGTAGAAACATCACTCGTTCCTAATGTAATCGAATTACTTCCTGTAGTAACATTTCCAACTAAGAGGTTGAGTTGGTTATCGGCATTCACTGAATTAGTAAGGATGATATGTGAACCATTGTTAATGGTTAAGTTTCTAACGGACGACGGTAAGCCACTACCGGTAGACTGCAATGAAATTCCATTGTACTCATAATCGGCACCAGTATTAAAGTTGCGAGTGGCAGTTTGAATATGCCCCGTTGCTCCACTTGATGTTATTCCGTCAGTTGATTTTATTCCTAATTTGGCTCCTGCTTCTAGGATGAAGTTACCATCGCCATTTAAGTAGCTCGTGGCATTTGCCATTTGCAAAGTAGCATTTGTTTTAACAGTATAGTTAACATTGTTGAATGTATTCGCAGTTACGTTGCATTGTTGAATGCCGGTTCCGTTAAAATTAATTTGACCAACATGAGTCGTAGAAGCCTCCCATACATAACCACCTGAATAAGTAAAGTTATTCTTGATGTTAAATATTCCTTCGTTAGCTTCTTCTGTTAATAGTAAATTTCCTCCGGTGATGCTTGAACTGCCGTCCACATTAAATGTACACAGGCCAGAACTGCTTGTTAAAACGCAGTAGCTAGTACCCACGTTTCCGCTTATTGCAATATTACCAGCAATGTTGATGGTGGTTGCTGCGGTCCAATCTGTACCAATAAAAACTCCATCTGTTTGTGTGTAGTTTCCATTGATGGTCATCGTATTATTTGTTACATCTTCATTCGACCAAAACACACCGCCCGAAATATTTAAATCACCATTAATAGTCATGTTGCAAGCGCCCGATCCACTGGAAACCGTAAACCAAGAACTGGTAAGATTTACATTTCCAGTTACGGTAATGGTTCCACCACCTGAGCTGTTCGTTCCTCTAAAATCTCCCCCCGACTGATTGATGTTTCCTCCAATTGTCATGGTGCGCGAAGTGCTGTTTGTTGTTAAACCCAAATATCTTGTTCCTGTACTTAGAATATTAAAATCTTTTTGGATGCTCATATTCGTATTGAGTCCTAAGTTGCTAATTTGGCTAGTTGCATTCCATGTAAAATTTCCAAAATTTTGCCCAAGATTACTTGGTATCGTAATCGTAGTTCCTTTTATTTCACAGGTTGAATTTTGATTCCATGTAGCAGTAGGAATACTACCTCCATTTTGGGCATGCTTATAAATACCAGTTGCCTCATGATTTAAGGTTGCGCTTGCACTTAAATTTATTGTCCCTGAATTATTGATAGTGCCTTCATTTATAAGGTCGGTGCCTGTACCATTATTAATAGTAACGGTTCTTGTGCTATTCACATTAATAGTTCCGCCAGTTTCAATAATTACTTGGTCAATACTTACATTGGCTGTAACCGTAACGGTATGTCCATTGAGAATAGTGATAACATTATTGGCGGATGTTGGCGTGCTCACCGCATTCACCCAGGCAGTACCATTGTACATTTCCCAAGTTGAAGTAGCGCTCCAATTACCAGTAGTTTTTGATCGGTAATCACCATTTACTGCGGCATTAGCCTTGGTACTTTGAAAAGTTTGATAAACGAGTACGATAAGTACGATCAACATGGTTGATATGACAGTCCCAAAAATTATTTTTTGCTTCTGACTCAACCTCGTCGTGAGATTCGTACGTTGACTTTGACTGTTGGTTTTTAGTGGTTTGCTTGATTTCATCTCAAGTGTTTTTTGCGGGATTTTACGAAAGCTATTCTATTAAGTTTCATTTCGTTGGAAAAGGCTTTTTTAAGTCCGCAAAGGAGATTTATTTGTTTAATTGGTTGAATAAATCTATTTTTCACCAACCTTAAAAAATTAAAAATTATGGAAATTAACTACTTAGTAATTCTATTGGCCGCATTAGTTCCAATGGTAATGGGATTCATTTGGTATCACCCAAAAGTGTTTGGTGCAGCGTGGATGGCCGCCGCGGAAATCACAGAAGACAAAAAGAAAAATCCACCAATGGCGAAAATTTTTATTGTTTCTTTTATTTTCTCGTTGCTTTTAGCATTTATTATGATGCCAATGGTTGTACATCAATTGAGCTTGTTTTCACTCGTGGCAGATGAGATGAAGCCGGGCGATTCTACTTCTGCAGCAGCACAATGGTTTCAATCATCAATGGAAACGTATGGAAATAATTTTCGCACGTTTAAACATGGGGCCTTTCACGGATTTATTGCAGGAATATTTTTGGTGTTGCCATTAATTGGTACGAATGCCTTGTATGAAAGAAAAAGTACCAAGTATATATTAATTAATGTTGGTTTTTGGACAGTATGCATGACCATCATGGGTGGGATCATCTGCCAATGGGGAATCTCTTAATGAAGAGTAAATTATTATAAAAGGGGCTTTTTATCAGAAAAAGCCCCTTTTTTGTTGTAAATCAAGGAATTATTACGAAATTTAAGATTATTTCTAAATCAAGTAAACCAAAAAGGGATCGCATGCGTGATCTCCTTATGAACACAAAAATCCAATCCTATGAAAATTATTTATTCATTCTTGCTGGCACTCTTTCTATCGATCGGCGCACAAGCACAAAATTGCAATTTTATTACCAATGTTACGACGAATAATGTCGTAATATTCACTCCCATCGGAGTAATAAACCCGCCACAATACTTCGTACAATGGAGTTTCGGAGACGGGAATAGTCAGATGGCAGGTGGAATGCCTGTTACTCATACTTATGCTAATCCGGGTGTATACATTGTATGTATGTCCATAGTTGATTCTATGACAGGTCCGGTATGTACTACTTGTGACACATTGGTTCTTACATCTTGTAATATTACGTATACTCAAAATGGATCAATTTTTACCTTTAATGCAAGTGGTGTTAGCCCTTCTTCCAACGTCACTTGGAGTTTTGGAGATGGCACATCCGGAACTGGGCAAACCGTTGCTCATCTTTATAATGGTTTAGGGAGTTATACCGTTACGATGACGGAATTAGATAGTAGTGGAAATGTTATTTGCACTTCAACGATCGTGATCAACACACAAGGTGGTTCCACCTGTTCGTTTAGTTATGTACCTGATTCCACAAACGGATCTTATCAATTTTTTGGAGTAGCAGGTGTTAATCCGAATATTGTTTGGGATTTTGGAGACGGTTCAACCGGAATTGGAACCAATGTAAATCATGCTTACTCATTATCTGGTACGTATAACGTTTGTATGACATCTTACAGTTTAATAGATACTTGTGTTACTTGTCAAATCATTATTGTCAATCTTACTCCTCCGAGTTGTAGTTTCGCTTCTTTTCCTGATAGCACAAATTCATCGCTTATGTATTTTAATGCTTGGGGTGTATTTGTAAATAATATTATTAATTGGAGTTATGGAGATGGAACCACAGGCACAGGTCAATTCTCTTCACATACGTATAATGCTCCGGGGGCCTACTTAGTTTGTATGAATGAAATTGATTTTGTTACCGGCCTAACTGTTTGTACATATTGCGACTCTGTTTTGGTGGGAGCATCTTCTAATTGCAGCTTTACTTACAGTGGAGGTGGAACTTTGGGATCACCTACCACATTTGCTGCCGCAAGTGCTCCGATGGGTAGTGTTTATTACTGGGACTTTGGTGATGGATCGCCGATTGTTACTGGTCAAGTAGCGACACATATTTATACTTCTCCTGGAAGTTATAATGCTTGTTTAAGTATTGGGTTTAACGGCAACATTGTATGTATTACTTGTCAACCCGTAAACATAAGTGGTAATAATCCAAGTTGTCAAGCGAATTTTGTTTCAGTGAGCGTTGGATTAAATGCATATTTCATTGACCAATCTGTTGCCATTCCAATCAATGTACCTCCACTACCACCGCCTGTAAATTATTCATGGAGCTTTGGAGATGGTAACACTAGTACCTTACAATTTCCAAATCACCAGTACAGTGCACCGGGTGCATACATTGTTTGCTTAACAGTAAGTACGGTAGGATGTACCTCCACTTATTGCGATTCAATTGTAATTGATACTACTATTAACAATCCGATTGGATGTAATGCTTTTTTCGTATTCACACAATTGAGTCCTTTTAATTTAGTAGGTGTAAATCTAAGTAGCGGCGTTAATTTAAACTTTAGTTGGGACTTCGGAGATGGATCACCGTTAGCTACCGGCGCATACCCAAGTCATCAGTATGCCAGCACAGGCTCTTATGTGGTTTGCTTAACCGTTTCGGATTTCTTGGGCTGTTCAGATACATACTGTGATACACTTACAGTAGACTCCTTAGGAAATATATTATACCGTGGGGCATCGGCAGGATTTGTGTTGAATATTTATTCACCTGCAGCCGTTACAAGTGGTATAGATGATGTAACTCCTACCCATGCACAGCTCTTCCCGAATCCTGCTCATAGTACATTAATTGTAAAATGGTCGAAAGAAGTAAGTGATGAGCTGTCGTATAAAGTAGTTTCGGTAGATGGTCGTACCGTATTAAATGGAAGTTTGACGCGTGATGTTAACTCCATTGAGGTCGCTATTTTGTCACCTGGATTCTATCTTCTTCAAGTTCAAAATGCGAACGGAAGCATGGAAACAAAACCTTTTGTAAAGCAGTAATTCCCACTGCCTGAAAAGGCCTATCCATGCGTCCTGCAACTGAGCTTCTTGAGCAATGCCGGCGCGATGACCGGAAAGCACATCACGATTTATACGTGATGTGCTTTCCTATTATCTATTCTATTTGTAATCGATATTATATTAATAAAGACGATCGGATGTCGGCATTGAATATGATATTTTTCAAACTCATTGTAAATATGAGTGATTATTTAAAAAAGCATAATCATGTTCCCTATGAACAATGGCTGCGGAGAATAAGTGTCAATTATATAATTGATGAATTCAGAAAGCAAAAGCGTTATCAGGATCTCATCAGTCTTCGAGAAGAAATGCCTGAGGACTTACATCCATTACATAGTGAAGTGGAATTAAAATATGACAAGGAAGAAATTCAACAGGCCATTGAGCAACTTCCTCCTATGTGTAAAACCGTGTTTAATCTGTATGCAGTAGATGGATTTAAACACGATGAAATAGCCGATATGCTCGGCATCAGTACCGGAACTTCGAAAGCACATCTCTTTAAAGCGCGAAAAAAATTACAAGAGATGTTGACCGAAGTAAAAAAATCTGCTGAATGGAATAAACCACAAATGCAATGAACGAATCGAAAAAGGATCCAATGGATCCAGAACTATATTGGCCAGAAGCGGAAAAGCTTTTGGAAAAGCACTATACGGCAAAACGTCGTCGTAGAGCCATCGTATTGTTTGGAGCAGTTATCATCGGATTGATAAGTGTGTTTTTAATCAATTCAAAAAAGGAAAATTATTCGGAAAAGATTGCTCCTGCTAATATTGAAAAGGGAGAAGATGTGTCTGCTGTGAATAGGAATCAATCGACCAGCCAAGCAGAAACAAATCAACCCCATAAAGAAGAAAATGTAAATAGTAATAAGAAATCATCTCCATCAGAAACCAATTCAACCCTCTTACCCATAGAAACAGTAGTAGCTGGCACTAATAAGGCAGCTCCTGTTACATCTACTAAATCGAAACAAAACGTTACGAATTCTAATGACTATTTAATAGATGCTGAGGTAAAATCTACGGTCCAAGGCATCCATCCATCAAAGCAAGAGGAAACTAAATCCAATGACCTAAATACGAATGTGGAGGAGCAAGGAATAAATGTTTCATCTGGGAATTCACAAACAATAAAATCCGAATTAAACTTTTCTGACGTAGACTTCATTGCCTCCTTACCTATGCTAAAATGGAACGGAAAAAATAGGGATGAAGTTTCTATACTTCCTGATAATCGTCCTCCATTGGTAACAAAAAAGAAAGCCAAGTGGGATCTTCTGGTTTATGGAGGGATTAACAGTGTGCAAAAGGAATTAACAGGGAAATCCAGTTCTTCGTATCTCCTTCGCCGTGAGAAAGAGGAATTACCTGCCGACCTACCGTTTGGTGGATTACAATTGTCAAAGTCAATTCGCAATTGGGATTTCCGTGGAGGATTGGAACTTTCTGTGATCGGCGAACAAGTAAAATATTCACCGTATGCAAATGGAGAATATTATAATCAAAAAGAGGTTTGGCAATCGAATAATTATATTGTTACCGATACAGATAGCGCCTATATCTGGGGCATGCTATTTTTAAATACTACTGATTATGTTGTAATAGATAGCGTAAAAGTGACGGTTACTGATACATTGAACGGTACTCATTATAACACAAATATTCGTAACGCAAATGGCATCAATCGTTGGTATGTTATGGAGTTGCCCTTAGAAGTGCTTTATCAAGTTCGATTAAAACGTTGGGGCATCGGT
The DNA here is from genome assembly GCA_046160245.1 of Bacteroidia bacterium. GTDB lineage: Bacteria > Bacteroidota > Bacteroidia > AKYH767-A > OLB10 > JAJTFW01. Next base: position 15,560 of record JBJXGU010000238.1, on the reverse strand, counting down.
TTCGCTGCAGGCATTGCTCCTGGCTTAGTGGTGCAATCTTCAGGCTATTATTTGAAAGAAGATGAAAGTGGATATTCCTCCATCAAAAAATACAATAAGCAGCAGTTTACTTTGAATGCAAGAGCAGGTATTGAAATAAGTTATTTACTTAACACACGTTGTCGTCTATTATTGCGCCCCTCATCACAGTATTCAATTACTAAAATGGAAGCTGGAGCAAAGGAGAAACAGCGCTATCAACGCAATGGATTAAGTGTAGGATTGTTATATATGATTCCTTGATCTTTGAAAAAATATTGATTCAAACACCCATTTGTTTAAGTGGTGTTTATTATTAAATGCGATCAAGAATAGTAAATAGATTTTAAGTTGAACAACTAATTAGAAGTATAATGAAGAAAGGCTTTATTTTAATTTTGTTGGTTTCCATCTTTAGTGGAAGCCTTGCACAAATTCAATCCAGTTGTGTTGTTCCGCAATTGTTATCAATAGAATATAAAAGAGACATTAATCAATTGGCGGTACAAAGACTTTTCCAACTTCAACATCCTGACACTATTTTAGTGAAAACTCCACAAGCGCATATAGATACAATTTCAGAGGGGTTAGCAGCCATATTTAATGCTACCTCAATACCAGAAAGAGATTCTGTTTTTAATATGTATTGTGTGCATAATTTAAATCCGTTTGCGGGCTATGGTGCGTATGCTGGTTTTATTGTAAAAGTGGATACCAATCATTCATGGACTAATGCATGGCAAAATTTAATAACAATTACGGGCAACCCGTTAATGGATACTATTCTCACCAGATATCATTTAAAAATCTCTAACTTTTATAATTGGATCATCGGAAATTATGCAGAATTATCCGTTGATTCATCTTGGAATAATAATGCTTTGATCGATAGCATTGAAATGGTAAATGGCGTAATTTCTGCAGGGCTAAATAGCCTGGTAGGTGTTGCCGGTAAAATTTCATACAACAAAATTGCGAATACCAGGTATTATGATTTTGATTTCGAGTATCAAGATTGTTTTGATGGCTGTGACGCTTATCGAAGGTGGAAATTTAAAGTGAATCCTGATTGCTCAGTAGATTTTCTCGGGATGGATAACTGGTGTTATTGGGATCAGTTTGGAACCACTGGCCTCTGTCCGTTTCCTCAACCTATCAATTGCAATACTTTTACTCCAATTAAGGAAATTGTTGCACAAGAAGGAACGGTTCTAATTGTTCCCAATCCTAATAATGGTAAATTTCAGATTGAAATCATAGGTATCGACTTAATAGAGCCAACGAATTTAGAAGTTTATGACATTCAAGGGAAGTTAATTTTAAATGCTTCAATTTCAAATCTTAAAACAACTCTCGATCTTGGAACTCCTGAAAGTGGTGTTTACATAGTGAGAATTTATTCAGAGCAGATGATCATTAATAGAAAGGTGGTAGTTCAATAGGCTTACGGCTGTTCAATTATTGATGTAAGATCGACTTATCATGTAAATTTTATATCCCTTATACTAGTCATATGGTTTTTGTGGAAGTGATATTTAATTTTCTTATTTTTACGATTCAATAAATGGCTTGAATCATGAAAAAATTCTATAGAATAGTATGTTTCCTAACAATAATATTCTCTTTTAACACTCAGGCGCAAAATAATGCATTAGCCTTTGATGGTATCGATGACAATGTAATAGTACCTGGTGCCTCCTCCTTAATCGCAGGCTCTGCAGCATTATCACTTACCGTTTGGGTTTATCCTACCAATCCAACTCCTACGTTTCCAAATTTTGATGGATTTGCAGGATTTAGAAATAATTTGGATGCTGATTTTTATTTAATGCAATATTCTGCAACGAATATCGAGGCTCGATTTCGTGGTAGTTCAGGCGCGGTTTACGATTTAACAACCTCTGTGTTAACTTTAAATACGTGGACACATCTCGCCTTCACGTACGACGGCTCATTTATTCGATTGTATAAAAATGGAATTATTGCAGACTCGTTGCCGGCAAGTGATTTTATAACCGTTTCCACTGAAGATTTTTATATAGGCGATTTATTATATCAAGGAACACATTATTATTTGCAAGGAAAAGTAGATGAAGTGAGTTTATGGAACAGAGCGCTGCAACCAGCTGAACTTACCTGTATGCACATCAATGGAATTGATACCGCTACCGCTAACGGATTACAACTCTATTATAAATGTAATCAAGGAATAGCGAATGGGAACAATACCAGTCAAACATCATTGATAGATGCTGCCGGAAATATCAATGGAGTTTTTGGTGGAATGGCGCTTACAGGAACTAATTCTAATTTTGTGAATGGTGCTGCTTTAATCACAACAAGTACTCAGTTTAAATGTCCGGATGTTGGTTACAACTGGAATGGAATCATTCTAAATGCTGGAGGAGTTTATTACGATACATTGCAAAATGTTTTTGGATGTGATTCCATTATTCAACTTACGCTTTCAAATTTATTAGTGGATACTTCAGTTACTCAAAATGGAGCGGTATTAAGCGCTAATCTTACCAGCCTCTATTATCAATGGATCGATTGTAGTAATGGCTTTGCACCCATCCCCGGGGCAACCAATAAAACATTTACTGCAACAGCCATTGGCAGTTATGCAGTGATTGTTTTGCAAAGTGGATGTTATGATACATCAGGTTGTAGAACCGTAACAAGCGTTGGATTAAATGATCCTTCTGCAGGAACAGAAATTCAAGTTTTCCCTACTGCTTCAAATTCAACAATACATATCCGCATTGCTAATGGAAATTTTAATTACCGTTTGCAACTAATGGATATGTCGGGCCGAATGATCACCGAAGAAATTATTAATAACACGATCGAGTACGATTTTGATATCAGTCGTTTCGCTACCGGAAGTTATCAATTACTTATCGTAAATGAAAAGCAACAACAAACATTGTTTAAGGTATTTAGAAAGTAAATATTAATTCAAATAACGAAGAAGAGAGGTCAATTATTTAGTTAGTTGACCTCTTCTTTTTGTCAAATTATTAATCTTTCAATTCGAGTAGTCCATCTAAAGGAAAATGAAACTTACACCAAGGATAGTGCAACTTCCAGCAAAAATAGTGGTAGGAATGCATAGAAGAATGAGTATTGAAAAAAATGAAATACATCTTCTTTGGCAAGCTTTTATGCCACGTAAAAAAGAAATTATAAATAATAAAAATTCATTTCTTTTTTCTTTAGAAGTTTATGATGATCTCAGTTTCTTTTATCAATTTGATCCAAAAAATGAATTTGAAAAGTGGGCTGCTATGGAAGTAGAAAATTTCGATGACGTTCCTTTACAAATGGAAAAACTATTGATTCCCGAAGGCCTGTATGCGATCTTTGTATTTAAAGGGTTGACTAGTGATGCCTACATTTTCTATACTCATATATTTACTGAGTGGCTACCCGCCTCCGGTTTTGACTTGGAGCTCCGTCCGCATTTTGCTTTGATGGGTGAAAAGTATAAAAAGGAAGATCCAAATTCTGAAGAAGAGATTTTTATCCCCATTAAAGTTAGGGATACGAATTAGGGATATGCCACAGGAACGTTTCTTCAAAACATTGAGCACGTGAATTTTCTGAGTTAGCGAAAGTGATGTTAAGCAGAAGATTCTGCAATAAATTGGATTTCGTCGTTTCATGTGTTCCTTTTATCTTTACCTAGATAAAACTTCAAACACTCATGAATAAAAAAAGTACTCTGTTCACCGTTCTATTGGCTGTTAGTATAGCCATCATGTCAACAGTGAATGTACCCACTCAAGCTGTCGACTTGTTTTCAGGTGACACTACCGTTGTAAGAACATTTAGATTTGATACCACCATGCGATCAGGGATGTTCGATTTTCCTTCTGACACAACCAAGACGTATGAAAAAATTGTTATGGTGTATAGCATGCGTTGTAAAAATGGTTTGATTTCAACACAATCATTGCCGAACCAAGGTTGTGGTGAGTGGGATTATAATTGTTATACGTATTTAATTGATTCCACACAAACCGACTCCTTATTTCAATCTTCAAATGATTATTACATCAGTAACTGGACAGGAAGCACTTTTCCTTACACCACGACACCGTTGTATAATTACATACAGTATGCACAACAAGATGTCACTTATTTGTCAACCATCAGTGAAACACTTTCGCAAAGTGGAAGTGGATCTCTTGCGTTGTCAAATCCTTTTTCCTCCGGAAGTGTTGCCAGAACACAATACTTGTGGACATCTGCTGAATTAGCGTCTGCCGGACTAACTTCAGGTAATATCACTGGATTAGGGTTAGATATTTCTTCCTTAGGTTCTACAGTTGGTAATTTACGAATTAAAATTAAATCGACCTCACAAACGGCGTTGAATGCAAACAGTCCGGAGTTAGGTGGATTCACAGAAGTTTATTTTTTAAATTCTACCTTCTCTTCTTCGGGACTCCATCGATTTAATTTTCATAATTCATTTAATTGGAATGGCACTTCTAATTTAATTGTTGAGTTCAGTTATTCAAATGCAACTGCGGGTACTGCGAATGATGTAAATGGAAATACTACTGCATTTGCATCTGCAATGACAAGCGCCCAAGCCGACAGTTATTTAGAAATTGACGGTGGTGCAGCTGGCGTTACTTTACCAAACACTATTGGTGCAAACATTAGTAATCAAATTTCATTAGCCTTTTGGTGTTATGGAAATCCAGCTCGTTTACCAGCTAATACCAGTGCACTAGAAGCCTTGGATGCTACCAATAAACGTCAGCTCAATATTCATTTGCCATGGAGTGATGGAAGCATTTATTGGGACTGCGGTAACGATGGAACAGGAAATGATCGCATCAACAAAGCAGCAACTACTGCTGAAACAGAAGGTCAATGGAATTTCTGGACGTTCACAAAAAATGCAACTACCGGCATCATGAATATTTATTTGAATGGCGCTTTGTGGCATACCGGAAATTCGAAAACCAAAGCCATCAATATCGATCGCATGAACTTCGCACGTTCTGTCGTTAATAACTATGTGTATTATGGTTACATGGATGAATTTAGCATGTGGAATACAGAATTGAATTTAGCAGCAGTGCAAGATTTAATGTACAATAGTATTTCGGTAAGTCATCCCAATTATGCGAATTTGCAAGCGTATTATAAGTTTGATGAGGGTTCTGGAAATGTAATTAACGATGCATCTGCCTCTGGAAATAATGCAAATATGTTTTCGATGACATGGCGAAATCGTGGCGGAAAAGATTTGTTTCGCAATTTCTTAGTGTCGAATGATCGTCCCAATACCACTTTTGTAAAAGGAGTTTATACTACTTCCATTCAAACCATCAATGTGTTGGATTCTGCTTCTGTACCAGCTAATACGGTTATTCATTATTCTGTTGTCAATAATGCGCTCGCTCCTATCGATACTAATTTTTATTGGGCAGCTAGTGGGTACACTTATTTGTTTGATGAGATGGGCGTGAAGCTCGATTCATTTCCTATCTCACCCACTAATACTATTAACATAAGTCAAATTGGCTATTATGATAGACGTCCTATGACCGTTGAGTTGATTAATTTTATTACACCCTATGGAAAGGGATTGGACATGAATGGCCTTATCGGTAAATCTTGGGAATTTGATGTTACAGATTACGCACCGATTTTAAAAGGAAGAAAATACATGTCGATGGAGTCCGGGAATTATCAGGAAGATAACGATATTACTTTTGTGTTTTATGAAGGTACACCTGCACGAAAAGTTCGCTCCTTGCAACAGATTTGGCCATGTGGTGTTTGGAAAGATGCGGGCTCAGCCGCCATTTTAAACAACACTATTTTTGAACCTCGTAACTTGCAATTGTCTCCCGATGCAAATATGTTTAAGATACGTTCTGCCATCAGTGGTCATGGACAAGAAGGTGAATTCATTCAACGCAATCATACTATCACATTGAATAGTGTGACCAATTTATCACGAAATGTATGGAAAGAATGTGCCGATAATCCCATCTATCCACAAGGTGGAACTTGGGTTTATGATCGTGCAGGATGGTGTCCGGGAGGTGTTGTAGACACTAAAGAATTTGAAATCACTACTCAAGTTTCACCAGGGCAATTGATCAATATTGATTATAGCTTACCTCCTGCAACTAATTATGGAACTTCCAATTACCGCATCAATAATCAATTGGTGAGTTATGATACGATGAGTTTTAATTTAGATGCAGGTGTAGCGTATATTAAAAATCCTACCAATCGTGTAGAATATGAAAGATTCAATCCAATTTGTAATGTACCCGTAGTAGCAATAAAAAATACGGGCGCTACTACCCTTACTTCTTTAACGATTACTTACGGTAGATTAGGAGGACTAATGTCCACGTTTAATTGGACTGGTACTTTAGCTTCTTTGAATACGACCGAAGTGACGATACCACAACCTAATTGGTTAAGCTCAAACACGAATCAGTTTATCGCTATTGTAAGTAATCCTAATGGAAGTGCGGATCAATATGGACTCAATGATACCTTAATAAACAATTTTAACTATCCCGTAGTGTACCCTGATAAATTGGTTTTTGAATTAAGAACAAATAATAATGGTTCACATTCACAATACACATTGAAAAATGCTAATGGTACCAATATTTTAAATAAATTGGGATTGTTAGCGAATACTACTTATCTGGATACTGTCAATTTGCCTCTTGATTGTTATACATTCAGATTGATCGATGTAGGTGACGATGGTTTAAGTTGGTGGGCTAATACTGCACAAGGAACAGGATACATGAGAATACGAAACGGATATACAGGTGCTATTATTAAAACTTTTAATCCTGATTTCGGTGATAATATCTATCAGCAGTTTACAGTGAACTTCACATTACCGGTTCCTGAAATTCAGCAAGGAGAAGGCACGTTAAAAGTGTTTCCAAATCCTGCTCATGACTTAATCACTGCTGAATTCTCATTGCCGGTGTATGGACAAGCGCGTTTACAATTATTAAATATGCTCGGACAAGTTTTAATTTCTCAGGATCTTGTTGCTTCGCAAGTGATGGAAAAATCAGTGATGGATGTGAGCACACTTTCTCCAGGAGTTTATTATGTTTCATTGCAATCTGGAGACAAGAAACGAGTTCAAAAAGTAATCATCACTCGTTAGAATTCATTATATAAATTTGAAAAAGGTGGGAAGATCGGTCAACGGTTTTTCCACCTTTTTAATTTAGATTTCTTTTGTGCAAATAGATTTTGTAAAGATTTTAGTTGATCGATAAGAATTATTACAATGTAATTCCCTCTTGTCACTTTGTTTAACACTTTGTGCTCTTAGTTGAGATTTTTTGCGCCTACAAGGATGAAAAATAACAAATAGACTTTCGTCCAAGAAACTTTGCGACTTAGCGACTTTGCGAGACACTTTTGTGATTTTATTGTAGATTCAAAGTCTGTTTATTGTAAATAATCCAATTGCCCACTATTGTAAGTAATTCATAATCAATAGATGATATATGTTATTAACCGAGCCGATGCTTTTAAGATGTATCTTTGTGCCAAATTGAAAACGTCTTGAGCAAGGTAAAAGGAAATATAAAATTCGCAGGAGAAGATCAGAAAGAATTCTTTAAAGTACTTCGTAACCGCGTCGATAATTATTTCATTGAAAATAATGTTTCGAAACATGCTAATGCCCAAATGGTCATAAAGAGTATTTTGTTACTGACTTTATTTTTAGGTCCGCTTGTCGTGATGTCGTTAGTGAACATGTCTGTTGGATTGCAAATGGTGGGTTGGTTCGTAATGGGTTTAGCTTTAGCAGGAATTGGAATGAGTGTGATGCATGATGCTAATCATGGTGCGTATTCGAATAATGATACGGTAAATAAATTGATGGGTTATTCTTTAGTTTTATTGGGAGGCTCGATTTTCAATTGGAAGCTTCAACATAATATTTTGCATCATACGTATACCAATATATCTAAGTACGATGAAGACATCGACGACAAATTAATTTTAAGAATGTCGCCACACACCAAAGCAAAAGGAATCCAACAATATCAAGTATTTTATGCGTTTTTATTTTATGGAATTCTAACATTGTATTGGGCAACAGCAAAAGACTTTATTCAGTTCCGTCGCTATATGAAGAACGGAGTAAGTCCATTAAGCAAAAGTGAAGCGCGCGGTATGTTGTTTAGAATTGCGCTTACCAAAATTTTCTATTTTGCGTATTTAGTTTTCATCCCCATTTTTGTATTTAATGTATCGTGGCCCATTTGGATTGCAGGGTTCCTGTTGATGCATTTTGTGGCAGGACTTGTACTCACCGTTATTTTCCAATTGGCGCATACGGTGGAGGGAACATCGCATCCCGTACCTACAGAAAATGGCACTATTGAAAACTCTTGGGCGGTACATCAATTAGAAACTACAGTGAACTTTGCAACGCATAATAAACTACTTTCCTATTATGTCGGCGGACTCAACTTCCAAGTAGAACATCATCTTTTCCCAAAAGTTTGTCACGTTCATTATCCAATGTTAGCGCCTATCGTTCGTGAAACAGCAAAGGAGTTTGGCATCACCTACATGGAGAACAAATATTTTTCCGACGCATTCATGTCACACGTCCGCACCCTAAAACGATTCGGGGTAGCTACTGTTGAGTTTGGGTAGAAGATGTTTGACTTTAGATGTTAGACTTTAGATATTTGACTTTAGATTTTGTTATTAGTCGTACTGCTTAGCGCCAATTGCTAGTATTGGAAGCTATGGGCCAACAGATAATCCCTAACCGGAGCCTAATTATTTACCAAAGAATAAATTTCTTGAATTTTCTTGCAGCTTGCAGCTTGTGAATTCATCTATAGCGAAATTAATTAATTTACCAATTTACCAACCCACCAATTCACCAATTTATTACCGCTTCACCAATTTCAACAACAAACTTTTTCCTTCTGAATTGCTCAATCTCAAATGATAAATTCCTGATGCCCTTACCTCTGGATTTAAGGTATACGAGGCTCTACCCGCTGAAGCTTCTTGTATAGTCTCCCAAACTTTTTGACCATCTATAGTAAATAGTTCAGCCCTAAGAAGTGTGTTATTGGGAAATTGTAATAAAAGTGAAATCGCTTCTTTGAAAGGATTAGATCCATATTGCAACAGTTTCATTTCTGTTCCTTCAAGTGAATATGTAAATGAACGAGGAGCAAATATTTCTTTCTCTCCATAAATGTCAACTTGAGTAAGTCGATAATAACTAATTTCTAAATAAGGAGCATCATCCGTAAATGAATATTTGTGAGAAACAGTGGTAGTGCCATATCCCTTAACTTGTCCAAGATATTCATAGACGATACCATCCCAACTGCGCTCAAGAATAAAATAATCATTGTTAAATTCAGATGCAGTCTCCCAAATTGATAAAGCACCTTCATTTTTATTTTCTACAGTGAATGATTTTAAAACTACAGGCAAGGGACTATTTCCCGTTCTATAGGGCCATTGCGACACAGGTTGAGAGAAGTTTGATACTGGAGCACCATTGCTAGTTCCATCGGGAATAAATGTGGTGTCTGCTGATGGATAGATTCCATTTACACTTTTGTCTATTGAAAGAGGAGAAGGTGGTAGTTGAGTAATTGCAACACTATCTTTTCCCAGGTTCGCTTTTGCATTTTCAGAGACCCCTAAATTGTTAAACACAAAAAAGCAAGCACCCGCAATTGCAACCAAGCTTATTGAAAAAATAATTTTTCGATAAATTGTTTTTTGCTTATTGCTAGCTCGTAAATTATGCTGGGCTCTTTTCAAGTTTAATGTATTTCGATGGAAACTTTTTTCTACGATGAATCTTTAAAAAAGTTCTTGGAGACGTAACCTGAAGAAGCATAAAGTCTTCAGAATCGAATAGTGTTGCAATCCCTCTTCAAATATTGTATCTTTGCCCCATCAGAAGCGTGGTTTCTATCGTTGATGCAAGAGATTTCTTCACACACGCAAACCCTCCCGGTTTTTATAGAAATTGCCCCTAAGGCCACTCATTCGCAATCATGATCAAATTTCATGGTTTTAAACGTATGGGTATTAATTAATTATGAAATTTTATGACTTAAAATTACTTCCTCAAATTTTGGAAGCATTACATGAAAAAGGGTATAGTGAGCCTACGCCCGTACAAGAACAAACAATACCTGCTGTTATGGCAGGTCGCGACGTACTATCCTTAGCGCAAACAGGAACCGGTAAAACGGCAGCGTTCGCTTTGCCTATCTTACATATTTTGGGAACTTCTACTCCTCCAAAAGGAATTAAAGTTTTGGTGCTGGCACCTACCCGTGAATTAGCAATTCAGATCTATGATAATTTTAGTGCGTATGGAAAATCATTGCCTTTTAGAATGGCGCTCATTTATGGTGGTGTAGGGCAAAGAAATCAAGAACAAGAATTAAGACGTCATCCCGCAATTGTAATCGCTACTCCCGGTCGATTAATCGATTTGTACAATCAAGGACATTTGCGATTAGGTGAGGTGGATATATTGGTGCTGGATGAGTGTGATCGCATGTTGGACATGGGCTTCGCACGTGACTTAAATAAAATTCTAGGCCTTCTTCCAAAGAAGCGTCAAACATTATTATTTAGTGCTACCATGCCCAATGATATTCGCACGATGGCAGAAAAGCACATGTCCGATCCCGTTAGAGTTCAAATTGTAGCCGATGAAAAAAATCTTCCTAAAATTCGTCAGCGCATGTACTATGTGAATCGCGATCAACGTCAACATTTATTGTTGGATGTATTAGAGAAGGAACCCGCAGAGCAAGCTTTAATTTTTACGAGAACAAAAAGAGGCGCCGATCGTTTATCAAAAATTTTAACGAAAGAAGGGCATCCTGCACAGGCTATTCACGGCGATAAATCACAAAATCAAAGAGAGAAAGCTTTGCAATCTTTTAAAGCACACACGTTGAAAATTTTAGTAGCTACTGATTTGGCTTCGCGTGGAATTGATGTAAAGGAATTAGATTTAGTAATCAATTTTGATATGCCTGCCGATGGTGAAACGTATGTGCATCGAATTGGACGAACAGGTCGTGCTGGAAGAGAAGGTGTATCCGTTAGCTTCCGTGGCTATGATGATGGAGATGTAGAAAAGGAATTGATAAAAAAATATGGCGATGAGTTGGAAATTATTCGCAAGCATAAATTTTTACAGGACGGAGTGTTGATTGCACCCGATCCTGCATTAGCTGCAAAAGGTCGACAAGGCTCGCGTAAACCAACACCCTCTGGACCTTCAAGAAATACAGCCGGAAGAAAAGCATCGTTCAAAAAATAGAGGAAGAATCTTTTCGCATCAAAGGATAATTTCAAGAAATTATTGGATGATGAATGTTTTGGATTGACAATTCCGAGAATTAATTTTAAATTTCGGACGTAACAATTAAAACTATTCATCATGATTATCATTTCGAAAATCTTAAAATGGTTGGGACTTTTTCTTTTTTTGTTTCTATTGGTAATTTCAACCTTGGTGTTCCTAAAAAAGGATCGAACTTTCGACGCTCCGTATCCTAAAATTCATGCGGTAAAAGATAGTTTAGTCATTGAGCGTGGAAAATCCTTAGTATATGGGGCCGCACACTGTGCGTATTGCCATGCTCCCGCGGAGATGGTGGAGGCAATAGAACGCGGCGAAATTGTTCCATTGTCGGGTGGGCATATATTTGATATTCCTCCTGCAAAAATGATAACACCGAATATCACCTCCGATAAAGAAACCGGAATTGGGAGTTGGCCCGATAGTGTGATTGCGCGTTCTATGCGTCATATGGTAGGTTACGACGGGCGTGCTTTGCTTGAATTTATGCCTTTTCAAAATCTATGTGATTCGGATCTAACAGCAATTATCTCATACCTTAGAACGGTAGAGCCCATCAGAAATGAAGTTCCAAAATCAGAATGGAATCTTCTCGGTAATATTTTAAAAGCATTTGTAATTACTCCTGTTGGTCCAAGTGAAGAAATTCAAGTAGTCATAAAACCAGATTCGACTGTTGAATATGGAAAATATTTGGCGCAATCGGTTGCTAATTGCAGAGGATGTCATACCGATAGAGATATGAAAACCGGAGAATACGTGGGCCCTTTCTATGCTGGAGGATTTAAAATGCCCAGTGAAATAAATCCTGAGTTATTACTGGTTTCACCCAATATTACTACCGATCCTACTACAGGAAGATTGGCCAATTGGACGGAGCAAGATTTTATTCAACGATTTAGAAAGGGCAAAATAATTAAAGAAAGTGTGATGCCCTGGGGACAGTATTTAAATTTATCGGACTTAGAACTGAAAGCAATTTATCGTTACCTTCAATCCATCCCACCTATAGCAAATAATACCGGACCTGTTTTAATATCTGCAAAGTAAATACTAATTTTATGGAATGATTAGTAGAGAAGAAGTGAGAAATTTGGCGCTTTCATTTGAAGGAGCTTCGGAAGAACCTCATTTTAATAAAACATCATTTCGAGTAAAAGGAAAAATATTTGCCACCATGAATCTTGAACACGATCGTGCCTGTGTTCGATTATCGCCTATTGATCAAAATGTTTTTTGTTCCTTTAAAATAGATGTGATATACCCCGTTCCCAATGCATGGGGCAAAAGTGGCTGGACATTGATCAATTTAAAGAAAGTTCGAAAGGATATGTTCAAAGATGCATTGACAAGTGCTTATTGTTTTGTGGCTCCCGCTAAGATGGCTGCAAAATATTTGGAAATCTAATTTGTTTTGTGTTTATCTGGAATAAGAATGTAAATCCTATTTAGTACATTTGTGTTTCAAAATATATCTACAGAAACGATGAAAAAAATTATTACGTTATCTTTAATGTTGTGTTTAGCATTCACAGCTTTTTCCCAAACAAAGAAGACAGCACCTACCAAAGCAGCACCAGCAAAAGCAGCACCAGCAAAATCTAATCCGGCGAAGGAAGATCCTAATAAAAAAATGGTGGATGCTCCCGCTCCTGCAAGTCAAGATGAAATTAATGCCAAGATGGCGGCAGCTATGACTCCTGGTGAGGAGCATAATGCGTTGGGAAGTCAAGTGGGTGATTGGACGGAAGAAATTACAATTTGGATGCATGAAGCCGCAGAGCCGGTAACAAATCAAGCCAAAGTCAAAATTGAAATGATTTTAGGTGGGCGATTCCAACAAACAATACATACTGGTGACTTTATGGGTATGCCTTTTGAAGGTGTTGGTGTAACAGGTTATGATAATGTTTCTAAAAAATATTATTCTACGTGGATTGATAATATGAGCACCGGAATAATGTACAGTACCGGCACCATGAATATTAAAATAAAAGCTATTGAGTTTTATGGTGAACAAGCGGATCCCATCACTGGGAAAACAGTAAAAATTCGTGAAGTGTTAGCGCAAGTAAGTGAAGGCGAAATGCACTTGGAGATGTATTCAACTCCAAGCGGTGGTAAAGAATTCATGAGCATGAAAATTATCATGAAGAGATAAAAATATTTCGTTACTAATTTAAGACAGCATAAAGACGATTGTTTTTATGCTGTCCTGTTAAAGATGTAATTGATTTTTTGTTTGATATTTTTTTGAGAGCGATTCAATAAACTTACTATGAAGAATTATAAACCGGCGCTTCCTTTTATTTTTATTACCATGCTGGTGGATATTATTGGTCTGGGAATTATTTTACCTGTATTGCCAGCGCTCATACAAGAATTAACCGGAGGTACCATTAGCGATGCATCGAAGTATGGCGGTTGGATGATGTTTGCCTATGCTATCATGCAATTTTTGTTTTCTCCGATCTTAGGTGGCTTAAGTGATCGTTTTGGTAGAAGACCTATTTTATTAATTTCTCTTTTTGGATTTGGATTGGATTATTTATTTCTTGCTTTCGCTCCTACTATAGGATGGTTATTTGTGGGGAGACTTTTATCTGGTATTTGTGGAGCCAGCATCACAACAGCTACTGCCTATATTGCAGACATTAGCACCCCCGAAAAGCGAGCGCAAAATTTTGGCATGGTGGGTATGGCATTTGGAATAGGATTTATTGTAGGCCCCGTTATCGGTGGTGTTTTGGGAGAGTTTGGTTCTCGTATTCCCTTTTTCGCAGCAGCAGGATTAACGTTTTTAAATTGGGTATATGGTTATTTCGTTTTGCCCGAATCATTACACGTTGAGAACAGAAGAAAATTCGATTGGAAAAGAGCCAATCCCATCGGTTCATTAAAACACTTAAGACGCTATCCGGTTATTTTGGGATTGGTAGCTTCCTTGGTATTGGTGTATATCGCAGCGCATGCTGTGCAAAGTACATGGACATTTTTTACCATTGAGCGATTTAGTTGGAGCAAAGCCATGGTAGGTTATTCTTTAGGAATGGCCGGACTTTGTGTTGCTATCGTTCAAGGCGGATTGATTCGAATTATTAATCCTCGTCTCGGTCCTAATCGATCGGTATATGTTGGGATGATGATGTACGCGATCGGCTTAACTTTGTTTGCTTTTAGCAATCAAGGATGGATGATGTTTGTTTTTTTGATTCCTTATTGTTTAGGTGGAATTGCCGGTCCATCGCTACAAGGAATAATATCCAATCAAGTACCCGCAAACGAACAAGGCGAATTGCAAGGCGCACTTACCAGTCTAATCAGTGTTACTTCTATTATTGGCCCACCCTTAATGACCAATCTATTTGCCTTTTTTACGAGAGCAAATGGGGTCATTTATTTTCCGGGTGCCGCATTTTTGATGGGAGCGATTTTAGTATCACTCAGTGGAATTTTAGCATGGAGAACGTTATCAGGAAGATTTATCAAGCAACAAAGTGAAAAATGAAAGCGATCTTAATGTATAAGCGATTAATTTATTTAGTTTTTCTCTCGACGATATTCGGATCCGTAAATGCCCAATCTGTTTTTAAGATGCCTGTTTTTTCCGGTAAAACAATCGATAACAAAACCATTGATAGTACGTACTTCAAAAATAAAATCACATTTATTAGTTTTTTCTATATTGGCTGTGGTCCCTGCATGAAGGAAATTCCGGTACTGAATAAATTAAATGATCATTTTAAAGGCACTCGATTTCAACTCTTGGCCGTTGCACCACATACACCATCTCAATTAATTTTATTTAATAGCATTGATTCTGTTTCTGGAAATGCCATAGCTAAACGGTATCGAACGGAATCTATACGTTATCCAATCCTTCCCGAGTGTCCGGAAGATGGGAGTACGGGAATGAGTCCTAAATGCTATACGATCTCTTCTAAATTTGGAGTGAATTCTTATCCAACCTCTGTCATTATTAATGAGAAAAATGAAATCTTAATGACCACAGAAGGCTTTCCCATGCGTCAAAATGACGAAGAAACGCTGCAGGAAATGATTAAATTGATAGAGGGATATTTAAAGTAAACCCTGCTTTGTTATTATTGGTCGATGATTTTACACTTCCTGTCGGTTG
>JBJXGU010000237.1:0-13285 GCA_046160245.1 Bacteroidia bacterium | reverse complement strand
TTTGATAAGAAGTAATGGTTATCCCGTCCGCATGAGATGCCGCATCATGACAACCAGGTTGAGCGCAGTTTGCAATTAAGAAAGGTAATATTTGCATATTAAAATATACAGAATCACTATCGCAAGGTAAATTATTTCCATTTCCATTGTCAATAGGAACCGTTGCTACAATAGGCTGAGGGATTTCATGCTTACATGCAGTGATGAGAAAAATAAAAACGCCGAAGACAATTTTCCAGTCACTAAAGCTTGTGCCAATTCTTCTACATCCAATCATACTACGAATTTACATTCGCATCCTTCCAGATAAAATTGAAATGTTCTGAACAAGGCAAAAAAAACACTGAACGGGAAAAGAAAGTATTACGAATTCGATTTAGCCATTTCCTGTTAACCAACCTTTAAAATGAGGGGAGCGTTCAGTACTTACGATTGTATCCTCTTTACTTGGTGGGCGCAAAACCACCTTCACCCTAGACTTAGACCACGCTAACATTTTATCAATTGCGTGAATATTAACAATAAACTGTCTGTTGATTCGAAAGAAAACAGCGGGATCTAACATATGTTCCAATTCATCTAAGTTATGATCCAATGGATAACGCAAATTAGCATGGGTACATAAATAATTAATTTTTTCTTCTGTATAAAAATAAGCTACATCGCCTACCTCCACCATTTTTATAGTATCTCCATAACGAATTACTATTCTTTTTTGAAACTCTCTAGAATGAAGCGAAAATTTCTTTAACAAGATCTCCATTTGGCGCGTATTCTCTTCGTTGAAAAAATGCAATTTATCAAACGCACGTTTTAGTTCCTCCATTTTAATGGGTTTCAACAGATAGTCGATACTACTTACTTTAAACGCATTCAAAGCATGTTCATCATACGCTGTAGTAAAGATCACCGGAGTCTTCACCTCTACTTGAGTGAAGATTTCAAAACTCTGACCATCTGCTAAATTGATATCCATCATGATAACATTGGGCGCGGCATGTGTTTTCAGCCATTCCACTGATGATTTAACACTAACAAATGTGCCTACAATTTCAGCAGTTGGTTCAAGTTCCAAAATCATTTTTGTCAAACGATCGGAAGCTAATTTTTCATCTTCAATGATTAGTACTTTCATGATTCAATTTTATTAGTGGGATTTGAACTACGAATTCATCGTGAACAAAACTCACGATCACTTTTTCTCCAGAAACTATTTGGAACCTTGAAATTATATTCTGTAATCCGATTCCGGCACTAGGCTCAGGATGCAGCTTCGGGTTTAACGTATTTCGAATCATTAAACGACCTTCTTCATTCACATTCACATATACGGTGAGTGGAGTTTCATAAGAAACGGCATTGTGTTTAACTGCATTCTCGATTAATAATTGCAAAGACAGCGGAGGCACGCCGTATTTATATCTCCATTCATTTGGAATATCAATATTCAGTTGAAGCGAATCGCCAAATCTCTTTTGCTGAAGGTAATAGTATGTATTCACCATATCCAATTCCTCCTGGAGGGTCACTAAATCTTTATCGCGATGATGCACTAGGTTTCTGAAATAGTCCGACAATTTTTCAACGTAATCAATTGCTGTTTCCTTGTCGTTTTCAATAATTGCAATGAGTGTATTAAAACTATTAAACAAGAAGTGGGGATTTACCTGACTCTTCAATGTTGCAAATTGATATTCGATTTTTTCCTTTTTCAAACTTTCCATCTTTCTTAAACGCAAATCGCGATCGCGAATAATAAGAATGATTACTGTAGATACGATTAAAAAAACAGCTATGATAAACCAATTTTCCTTCCATAAAGGCCTCATAATTCTAAAACTATAAGTTAAAACCTTTTGACTTTTAAATTGTCCACCAATACCTGCTATCACTTCAAACTTGTAAGTGCCGGGCGGTAAATTGGGAAACGTTACGATTCGATCTCGCGTTGGAATCCAAGTGTTACTGAACCCTACTAATCTATATCGGTATGAAACTAAATCAGGATTTGTGTACCAGAGGCCGATATAACTAATGGAAATATTATTTTGATTATACTCAAAAATAGAATCTTTAATATCTACACTTTGCTTCATAAAAGTATATACTGCATTCAGAATTAAATGCGGTTGATACGATTTTTCTTTACTATAACTAAAATAACGAAACAGTTTATTGCGTGAACCGATCCATACACCCCCTTTACCATCTCGAGAAACCGTATTCAAGTCCGCATCGATCGAATTAATTCCTGACTCCGAACTAATTTTTTCGATTTCAAAAGTTTTTGAATTGATGATATCCAAACCTTTCGAATGAATCACGACGACATTTCCGATATTATCGGATTCGATCCCTGAAATATCGAGTGCTGACAATCCATTACTGAGGTTAAAATTTCTAAAAGATTTACCGTCGTATCGAAGCAACCCTTGATGTTGTGTACTGAACCAAATATTCCCAAAGAGATCTTCGGTGATCGAATAAATCACTTTACCATTTTTTAGACTTGGAAATTCTTGAACCTTACCATTTTCATACATCACAATTCCCTTCCCGTCTGTGCCAAACCAAACCCTACCTTTACTATCAACAAAAATTTTATACACAAACCCATTAAAAGGCAATTCAAAATCCTGCTTATTAGAAAAAGTATACGATGGTTCATTATAATTCAATTCAGCGTCTGTAATTGTGCATTTCACCACCCCTTCTAAAGTAGCTAACCAAAATTCATCTTTAGAACCCGAAATAGAAATGATGTTTGCATTAATCAATCCATCTTTCGTTGTATACTTCTTAACTTTTCCTGTAACGGGTTCCAATCGATACAAGGCATCATCAAAAGTGCCTACCCAAATAAATCCAAATCTATCTTCGTACAATGAAACGATATGTAGTTTTTTCTTATTGGCATCTAATCCATATTTTCTTACTCGTTCTTCATCGTTTGCTAAATAATCAAATCGAAACAACCCAGAAGGTTTACTTAACCAAATATAACCATCTTTGCTTGTTGTTATTGCTTGAATACTGTCAAAAACAAAGCCACCTACATCGCTTACGAATTCCACTTTTTCACCTGGAGAATAAATCAATTTATTATCTCCTATAATCCAAACATTCCCTTCACGATCACGCATTAGTGCGGTCACTTTCTTATAAGGAAACCCTTTTGAAAAATTAAAATTTCTAAGCCGTCTATCTCCACTAAATTCATAATCCACTAACCCAAAGCCATCGGTTCCCAACCAAAATTCATTTTGCAAAGTAACAATTGAATTTAGTGCACCGTAATTCCATATTTTATTAATTTCTACATTTTTAAATGACTTATCCTTCAAATTAAAATGAAACAAACCCTGTTCATGCAACCCAAGCAACACTTTTCCATCTGGATGAATACCGATCGTTTTCACAATATTATCAGGCAATCCACTTTTGGAATTAAACACTTTAAAACTAATTGGATTTGTTGTAGGGTCAATTACAATGAGGCCAGCATCTGTTCCCGCAAGAATAAATCCTGAAGGATGCTTTACAATCTGATAAACATAAGGATCTGGAATTCCTAATAGACGATGCCAATCCCTTCCCAACTTATAAAATATTCCTTCACCATAAGTAGCAACCCAAATAATATTCTTATCTAACACTTCTATAGAAGATATAGAACTTTTAATTGGAGATTTTATAATCTTACTCTTCTCCTTTGAGTAGGCTATGATGGAACCATCCGCCATACAAACCCAAAGTTCATTATTTACATTTTTAATATATCTTACTTCTTTCGTTAAAATTTTTTCAGGAAAACTGATGAGTGAAAAATTAAATCCATCGTATCTAAATAAACCCATGTCGGTGCCAACGTAAATAATTTCGTCTTTGTCTTGATAAATCGAAGTGGCTTTTATATTATCATTTTGAGGATCGATATTTAGTTCTTTAAAAAAAGGTTGTTGAGCATGAGCAACGCATGCTAAGAGCGACAGAAAAAAAATTATTATAAAGCGAGGTCTCCTCATTTTAATACTTTCATCTTAGCAGTTAATGATACCTCAATTTCAGGAGCAATTTTTTGCTGTACAATGCGAGGAATTCGAATATCGTGATCATTTAAGCTCACTAGAAATTCAGCCGTTAAAAACAATTCATCTCCTTTTATATAAATGACACCTCTTATAATCCGTTCTTGATTAACTCCCTTAATGTTAAGCACCCCTTTGGCCCGAACCGGATAAATTCCATCTTTATTAAAATTTACCTCGTCAATTATTTTTCCTTTAAAAGTGCAGTTCGAATATAAATCGGTCTCCATATAATTTTCGTTAAAATGATCTAGTTGCAATTGACTATTAAACCCTAGAAATGAATTATTTGCAACACGAAATGCAACGGAATGAGAAACCGGATCAATCAACCCTTTCACTTCCTTTGAACTAGCCTTAATGGTTTCAAGTTCAGCTTTAGAAATGAATTCAATCGCTCCATTAACAATCTCATACCTTCCAACATTTTGACTATTAAGTGTTAACGAAAAGAAAAACTGTAGAAAGAATGGTATGAAGAACCAAAATCCTGGTTTTTTCAATAAAAAAGAATCGGAATTTTGCACTATCATAAATTCAAATTATGGTGTGAGATATGGATCTAAAATAGTCAAATATCTTTAGAATCAATTTGAAATACCTTCTCTATAAGGAGTTAATATGGTTGAGCAAGGAGAATTAAGAGTTAAATGAGAATGAAAAAGACGAATTCTCTCTTTCTTCACATTTTACATTAGTACTTTCGCAGTTGAATAAAACACAATCCCAGAACAAAATTGCATTTCCTTCGTATAGTAAGCTATTAAGTTTATGAGTTCCAGATTACCTAATCTCATTATCGGTGGTGTGCATAAAGCCGGCACTACATCCTTGTTTGTTTATCTTTCGAAACATCCTGAGGTTGGGGCATCGCATATAAAAGAAATTGGATTTTTTATGCCGCTTCGTGAAGGAAACCCACTTCCTCCAATTGAAAATTACTTATCCTATTTTTCTCATTGTACGAATGAGCGATATGTAATGGAGGCGAGTCCAAGTTATATCTATGGTAAGGAAGCAATAGCCAAGGCCATTCAACAACATTGTGGTCCCGTGAAAATCATTATGATTTTACGTGAACCCATCGATCGTTTAGGCTCATTCTACAATCATATTCGTTCGAAAGCGATGTTAGATGAAAATGTGGATATGTATTCTTTTATTCAAAAATCATTAGCAGGAATAGATGATCATCGTAAGCAAGATTATTTTACGAGGGGTGTTAGAGAAGGATTTTATAGTGAGTATTTAGGTCCATGGTTTGAAAAATACAATGATGACTTAAAGATTGTCTTCTTTGATGATCTAAAGAATCGACCAAAGGAATTAACTCAAGAAATTTGTGAATGGTTAGGACTTCCAACGGATGTATTTAAAGAAAGTGATTTCACTGTAGAAAACAAAACGGTGTATTACAAAAACAAAGCGATTCATAAAATGATTCTTGATATCAATAAAAATTTGGAAGCTTTTTGGAGGCGAAATCATAATTTAAAGAAAAAACTTCGCTCTTTTTATTACTTATTTAATGCTAAAAAAACATCCGGTGAATCGATGGATGAACGAACATTAAAATTACTCCATGAAATTTATACTCCGTATAATTATCAGTTATTAAAAATGCTTCAAGAGCATGGATACAAGCAACTCCCTTCTTGGTTAATTGAATCTGAGAATAAAAATAAGGAGATGCTAACTGAGGTACATCACTAAATTATGATAGATACACAAATTATCATTGTTACCTGTGTTGTGCTTGGCATGGTCATCGCACTTTACAAAGAAATCGTTAAGCCAGTAATGGTTTTTGTAGTTGCTATTACTTTGTTAATGGCCGCCAACATTATCAAACCGAAAGAAGCACTTGGAGGATTTGCGAATGAACAAATTGCCGTTATTTTTCTTTTGTTAATTATAAGTGATGTTATAAAGAGATCAACAGCTCTCGACTTTTCGATATCAAGATTGTTTAGACCGAATTTGAGTTATGGTGCTTTTATTTTGAGAATGACTACTTCTGTTTCAAGCATTTCTGCATTTGTGAATAACACTCCCTTAGTTGCTTTAATGATGCCTTATGTATACGATTGGGCAAAAAAGAAAAAAATTAATCCATCAAAAGTATTAATGCCTTTGTCAATGGCAGCAATCATTGGCGGCACGGTTACCTTAATTGGAACATCAACGAATTTAGTGGTAAGTGGACTCGCTACAGACGCAGGACTTCCACCATTAAAAATGTTTGATTTTACCCCAATTGGTTTTCCGATCATGATTTTAATTATTGTGTACATGGTGGTTTTTAGTAAAAAACTTTTACCAGACAGGACGGATGCATTGATGGATTTCAATGCGCACTCAAGACAATATTTGATAGAAAAGAAAGTACCCTCTACTTCTATTTATGTTGGAAAATCATTAGATGACAATAAGCTTCGTCAGCTTAGAGGACTCTATGTTGTTGAAATAATACGAGAAAGCAAGACCATCGCACCAGTATCACCTAAGGAAATTATTCAAGAAAATGATATTCTAATTTTTGCTGGTGAAACTGACACAGTCATTGACTTGTTAAACAATCAAACCGATTTGGTTACTGCGGACTATTCTGACTATCCTTTAACTGGAAAAGTGGAAGTCGTTGAAACGATTGTTTCACCAAATTCTTCTCTGATAAACAAGCCAATCAACAAAACCAATTTCCGTGAAATGTACGATGCCGGTATTATTGCGGTTAATCGTGATGGTGAAAAAATTAGCGGAAAAGTTGGAGACATCGAATTAAAGAATGGGGATTTGCTTTTAGTTGTTGCTGGAAAAGAATTTCGAAAACGTTCTGAACAAAACCGTGACTTGATTCTTGTTTCTAAAAAACGTGAAATCAATAATGCACACAAAAGTAGAATTAAGTGGATTTTATTAGCCATTGCAGCTTCCTTTATTTTAGAAGCGACGGATACAATGAGTTTATTTATGTCGCTATTTATTTTAACGGGCAGTTTAGCCATAGCAGGTTTTATTAACGTTGATGATGTTAAAAAATCATTGGATCTGGAATTATTAGTCATGCTTGCGCTATCTATTGGTATCGGAAAAGCGATTTCAAATTCAGGAGCGGATCAAATCTTTGCGAAAGAAGTAATAGGACTTACCAATAGCTTACATCCAACATTGGGAGTGATCTTAGGACTATATTTAGTGACTAATATATTAACGATGTTTGTTACGAACGCAGCAGCAGTTGCCATTACTTTTCCTATTGCCGTTGCGACAGGAAACCAAATTGGATTGCATGATGTGACACCATTGTTACTTACCATTGCATTTGCCAGCTCAGCAGATTTTGTAACACCATTTGGTTATCAAACGAACTTGATGGTTTTTGGTCCGGGTGGATATCGTTTTTCTGATTATATACGTTACGGATTTATCCCCACTTTAATTTATATGGCCATGACTATTTTTGGAATTGCGTACTGGTATAATCTAATTTAAACGACTCATTGAAAATCAACGAATGAAAAGTTCAGATATTATAAAGCAAGATTATAAAATTAGTAAGGCTGACAGAGAAAAATTGTTACAACAAAAGCCTGTTCTTTTATGGCTCACTGGACTCAGCGGATCTGGAAAATCTACTCTAGCTGATCGAGTTGAGCAAGTGTTGCATGAACAAGGTTATAAAACCTATTTACTGGATGGCGACAATATCCGTCACGGCCTAAACAGCAATATTGACTTCAGTGAAAGTGGCAGAAAAGAAAATATTCGAAGAATTGGTGAAGTAGCCAAGCTCTTTTTAGATGCTGGTATCATTGTTATTAGCGCCTTTATCTCCCCTTTTCGTGAAGATCGAGAAACAGTGAGAAATCTACTAAAAGAGGGTGAATTTATTGAGATCCATGTCGATTGCCCCCTCGAAATTTGTGAACAAAGAGATGTAAAAGGTCTTTATGCCAAGGCTCGTAGAGGAGAAATCCCTAACTTTACCGGGATTTCGTCCCCCTTCGAAGTCCCCACACACCCCGAAATTACTGTACACACCGACCAAGAAAAATTGGACGATAGTGTGAACAAAATTCTATCCTATACGTACAATTGCATTAAACCCTTGAAAGGATGATCCTTTATCATTTAAATCACCTTCGTGAACTCGAAGCTGAGGCTATCTATATTATTCGTGAAACGGCTTCTCAATTTGAGAGACCGGCTATGTTGTTTTCAGGCGGAAAAGATTCCATCGTAATGACACACTTAGCGCGCAAAGCATTTTATCCTGCTCGCATCCCTTTCCCACTCTTACATATTGATACGGGACATAATTTTCCTGAGACTATTGAGTTTCGAGATAAAATGGTAGAAGAAATTGGTGCCAATTTAATTGTTCGCAATGTTCAAGATTCCATTAATTCGGGTCGTGCAAAGGAAGAGAAAGGTCCTAATGCAAGTCGGAATATGTTACAAACGATTACGCTGCTAGATGCTTTAGAAGAATTAAAAGTGGATGCCGCCATGGGTGGTGCACGAAGAGACGAAGAAAAAGCAAGAGCAAAGGAAAGATTCTTTTCTCATCGTGATGAATTTGGACAATGGGATCCAAAAAATCAACGTCCAGAGTTATGGATGTTATTGAATGGACGTAAACATCAAGGTGAACATTTCCGTGTGTTTCCGTTAAGCAATTGGACAGAGATGGATGTGTGGATGTATATTGCCATGGAAAAAATTGATATTCCTAATATTTATTTTACGCATCAACGTGAAATTGTGAAGCGCGATGGAATGTTGCTTGCCAACTCGGATTATATTACTGTTCGTGAAACTGAAAAAGCAGAAATGATGACAGTTCGTTTCCGTACCATTGGAGACATGACTTGCACTGGAGCTGTTCTCTCGCCTGCAAATAGTTTACAGCAAATCATTGAAGAGGTGGCAGCAAGTAAAACGACTGAACGTGGAACACGGTCAGACGACAAGCGCAGTGAAACCGCGATGGAAGATCGGAAAAAAGCAGGTTATTTTTAGTAGATCTATTTCTACTACAATTAAAATAATATTTGATAATTCAATAAGAAAAAGATGAGTGATTTTAGTAAAGACGGATATTTAAACATGGAGTTACTTCGCTTCACCACTGCAGGAAGTGTTGATGATGGAAAGAGCACATTAATCGGTCGATTATTATATGACAGTAAACAAATTTTTGAAGATCAACTCGAAGCCATTGAACAACGTAGTTCACAAAGAGGATTTGAGCATGTAGATTTAAGTCTACTAACGGATGGATTAAAAGCAGAAAGAGAGCAAGGAATTACCATTGATGTAGCTTACCGTTATTTTGCAACGCCAAAGCGTAAATTTATCATTGCGGATACTCCAGGACATATTCAGTACACTCGAAACATGGTGACGGGTGCTTCTACTGCAAACGCTGCATTAATATTAGTAGATGCGCGCAAAGGAGTATTGGAGCAAACCATTCGACATTCATTCATTGCATCACTCCTTCAAATTCCTCACTTAATCATTTGCATCAATAAGATGGATTTAGTGAATTACGAAGAAGCGGCTTTTGAAAAAGTGGTAGATGAGTTTAAGTCACTTTCTTCAAAATTGGATATTAAGGATGTAAGTTTTTTACCGATCAGTGCATTGCTGGGTGACAACGTCGTTGACAAATCTAAAAACATGTCGTGGTACAATGGCCCAACATTGATGTATTTATTGGAGCATTTACATATCAGTAGCGACGAGAATCATATTGATTGCCGTTTCCCTGTGCAATATGTAATTCGTCCTCAACAAACCGAATATCACGATTACAGAGGCTATGCAGGAAGAATTTCCAGTGGTATCTTTAAGCCAGGTGATAAAATTAAAGTGTTACCGAGTGAAGAAATTGCAACTGTAAAAACCATTGAACTTTTTGGAGAAGAAATTCCAGAAGCGTATTCACCCATGTCGGTGACCATTACTTTAGACAAAGATGTTGACATCAGTCGTGGAGACATGATTGTTCGTGAAAACAATGTACCTAATGTACTACAAGAATTTGATGTGATGGTATGTTGGTTAAACTCTACTCCACTACAAGTTGGCGGTAAATACGCCATTCGTCACACCACAAAAGATGCACGATGTATCATCAAAGATATTCGTTATAAAATTGATATTAGTACTTTACATCGTAACGAAGAAGATAAAAAGATTGGCATGAATGACATTGCTCGTATTTCCATAAAAACAACCGTTCCCATCTTTTTTGATAGCTATCGAAAAAATCGACATACTGGAAGTATCATTCTAATTGATGAATCCACGAATGAAACCATAGGTGCCGGAATGATCGTTTAATTGATTTTATAATTTATTCAATAGTTCAAATGGAAAACTACAATCAACTTTTATCAATCGCAATTAAGGCAGCCGTACTTGCTGGAAAAGAAATTAAAGAAGTTTACGGGCGTGAATTCAGTGTTGAATTGAAAGACGACAAGAGTCCATTGACAGAGGCTGATAAAAAATCACATCATAAGATTGTAGACATTCTGCATGAAACTGGATTGCCTTTAATGAGCGAGGAAGGAAGAGAGATTCCCTTTGCAGAGCGAAGTAAGTGGGGAATATTTTGGTTGATTGATCCATTAGATGGGACTAAAGAATTTATTAAGCGGAATGGAGAATTCACGGTGAACATTGCACTTATTAAAAATGGTGTTGCCATCCTTGGTGTTATCTATGCACCTATCATCGACTCCCTCTACTTTGGTGCAGAAGGAACAGGATCGTATAAAGCAGAAGCCGATTTAGAATATTTAACACATATTATTCAAACTCCGCATATAGCAGACCGTTTAATTACTGCAAGCAGACGATTACCCATTAAAAATGAAAATCGTCCTTTCACTGTCGTAGCATCGCGTTCCCATTTAAGTGAAGAGACAACGGTTTTTATTGATGAACTCAAGCAGAGCCATTCCGATTTACAAATGATTTCCAAAGGGAGTTCACTCAAACTTTGTTTAGTAGCAGAAGGCGCTGCGGATGTATATCCACGCTTTGCTCCCACCATGGAATGGGATACTGCGGCAGGACAGGCCATCGCGAATTCTGCAGGGTTTACGGTGATCAATGCAAAAGATCAAAGTCCAGTCGTGTATAATAAAATAGATTTATTGAATCCTTGGTTTATTGTACAATAAATTCACTCTTTAATTTTCTTTAAAACAGAACTGCGAATTTTTAAAATTCGTGTTTTTGCTTTGTTCTAACTTTCGTTGAATATTCTATTCGGTAATTGTAAAGATTACATCCTGTTAGTTCTAAATCATGTTCGATTTTGGCCGTTGCTTAATTGTTCTATTGAAATATCTTATTAGAAAGGTATTGCAATTAGCGTCAGTTTGAAAGGATACAGCATTAAAAATTGAATTCGATTAGAAAATTTACAATTTTTTCTTGGGACAATTTAATCCTATTGCTTAAAAAACTTTTTCATGGTTCTACCAGAATCTGTTTTTAGTTCAAGCAAATACATGCCAGGATTGAAATCAGAAACATCAATGCTAAAATTTCTCATCACATATTCGGGACGCTGTTTGATGAGCTTTCCTTCAGCGGTATATAAATACCAATGCAGTGCTCCGGCATATGGAAAATCAAATTTTATTTGTAAAATATCATAAGCGGGATTTGGGAATAAAACGATCTCCTCTTCTTTATTTTGAGGTGGCTCAAAAAGTCCAACATAGGCAGCACAGCCAAGGCTATCGCATCCAAGACTATCTAATTTGACCAACCAAGCATCTTGATTGCCGCTATTTCCGGTAAATGCAAATCCTGCACAAATATATCCGCCATCTAAAGTGAAATCGAAGTCACGGAAATAACTATGGTTATTATTCATATGAAACATACGATCCCACTGTAAAATTCCTAGGCTATCTGTTTTGACAATATAACCATCATCATAATTAACAAAATTATCTTTTGATGAACCAACACCTACTATAGTTCCATCAAAGCGTTCCTTTGCCCACCACAGTTCTCCATCTCCATCATCATAAGTATTACTCCAAATAACATTACCTGCTGGATCAATTTTTTGAATCCAACACCTGATATCATTATTTATAGCACCTCTATATCCTGAAAGTAAATAATTCCCGTCTGCAGTAGCGGTTATTCCATTTCCTCCATCAAAGTCGATAGTACCGTATGTTTTATGCCATATCTTGTTTCCCAAACTATCCCATTTCACTAATATCATATCGCGGTTTGAATTATTTCCAAATCCGAAACTTCGAGTCCATCCCAATGTTAAAAATCCTTTATCTGGAGTTTCTATACTCGTAAAACCAGCATCATAATTACTTCCCCCAAAAACACTTTTCCAAAGAAAATTTCCAATTGAATCGAGTTTAATAATAAGAATATCACCAGGAGAGGAGGAACTATCCACATATTGTCCTGTTGCTAATATTCCATTATCTGAAACGGCAAGCAAATTATTAACATTGTAGTCACCACTATCAGAGTCAAAGTAATTGATAGAATTTATACTATCACCAAGATGGTTTGTAAAAAACAATTTCATCATTACTTTAAATAAAGTATCATTATAACAATATCCACCAAAGACTAAAACAGAATCGTTTAGATTAATAACTGAAAAGGGCAATAGCCGATCAGAATCAGTTCCAAATTCAGATTGAAATACTGTATCTCCAATTAAATTTATAAAAGTTAAATTACAATATTTCGGAATTAATGGATATCCAGCGGACATTACAAAATAATACCCTGTATCGGTTGTGTGAATATTAAATAAATTATCGACGGATTTATCATACGTTTTATTAAAAGAAACAGTTTGCCCTTCACACTTGTTTGTAACAAGTGTGAAGGTTGCAAACATCATTATTAAGAATCTTTTCAAAATCTAGATTAATTTGATTACTCTTTTATCGCTTTACAATTTTTAAAGCTCCTTCAAAGTTATTAAATTTTTCATTCATTATTCTTATCAAATAAACACCTGAATTGAATTCATCAAGCTGAAGAGGCAAAATCCCATCTGCTATTTTTACTACTTTAGAATGAACGTTCTTGCCTAAGATATCATATATGCGCACTATATAAAAGTCTTCTGATTGTTCTGAAACCTTCCAATTCAATATAAAATCACCATTCCCAGG
>JBJXGU010000236.1:0-6455 GCA_046160245.1 Bacteroidia bacterium | reverse complement strand
CTTTTCCATAATGATCATAAACCGGATGCGGACTATAACGGCAAGGGGTATCCGAAAATTGTTTTAGGTCTTGAGTGACTTGGTGCGACATCGACATAAAATCGTCACAAGTATGTGTAAAGTATTTCGTTAACGGTACATCACCCAAC
This sequence comes from Bacteroidia bacterium, assembly GCA_046160245.1. Lineage (GTDB taxonomy): Bacteria > Bacteroidota > Bacteroidia > AKYH767-A > OLB10 > JAJTFW01. Next base: position 6,306 of record JBJXGU010000236.1, on the reverse strand, counting down.
CTTTTTTCGTGTGGAATGATATTGTCGAGGAGTCCGGTGATACGCGTTTTTTTATTTCTCTTTACGATGCGACCAATCTTCCCCAAGCAAGGAGCCATGAAGGGAATCCAGAATCGTAAGATCAAATGATCGGGTGCTAATTTTTTTATTTCTGATCCAATCTTCCACCAATTAAATGGATTTACAGAATGAACCTTTACCTGAATATCTAAATTTTCAGGAGCTGGATCTGTGGAGTATTGCGTCTTCCCAGGGAAAAGAAAGTTGGGATATTGGTAGGAGAAAGTATAAATCGTTACTAGGTGCCCATCTTCCTGTAATGCCAATGCCAATCGCTCATTAAAAGCGGCAATGCCACCACGCAAAGGGTGTGCAGGACCTACAATAATGATATGTTTAGCAGATGAGTGAGTCATTCGCTTTTTCTATTTCAGTGGTGGATATCACGACTGAAAATTAACAGTTTTCGGTAGATTCAATCAAGTAATGATTGCGCTCCGTACTAGATCGTCCTACTAATTCAGAAACAAACCCGGCAAGGAATAATTGTGTGCCCAGAACCATGCAAGTCAGTGCAATATAAAAGGAAGGACGGTTGGTGATGAGTCGAGCATACTCATTATGATATACCGCCCATATTTTACTTGCTCCCAAATAAGCGGCAAGTAAAAATCCGATTAAAAACATCAATGTACCCAATGTTCCAAATAAATGCATGGGACGTTTTCCAAAACGGGAGACGAAGGAGATAGAAAGTAAATCTAAAAATCCGTTTACGAATCTTTCCAATCCAAATTTTGTGGTTCCGTATTTTCTTGCTCTGTGCTCTACGGCTTTCTCGGTAATTTTGGAGAAACCAGCCCACTTTGCAATCACGGGAATATAACGGTGCATCTCTCCGTAAACTTCAATGCTTTTCACCACATCGATGCGATAAGATTTCAATCCACAGTTGAAGTCGTGCAAATTGTTGATGCCCGACATTTTTCGTGTTGCCCAATTAAAAAATTTACTGGGTATGGTTTTACTGATGGGATCATACCGTTTTTGCTTCCATCCTGATACCAAATCAAACCCATCTTCCACAATCATTTTATATAATCCCGGAATTTCATCTGGACTATCTTGCATATCGGCATCCATGGTAATCACCACTTTTCCTGATGCTAATTCAAATCCCTTTTGGAGAGCAGCTGATTTTCCATAATTACGACGGAACTTTATTCCTTTAAAAGATGGATTTTGAGCACAGATGGATTGAACTACTTTCCAAGAATTATCCTTACTGCCATCGTCAATCAGAATAGCTTCATAAGAATATCCTTCTTTTTTCATCACACGATCGATCCATTGACTTAACTCAGGAAGGGATTCGTCTTCATTAAACAGTGGAACCACCACCGAAATGTCAAATTGGGCTAAGCTCATTCTTCGTCTTGAAAGTTAGGTTCTCTTCTAAAAAATGCTGCTACTATAAAGGCACATAGCAATCCGCCTAACATTTTGTTAAAAATATCGCCACTCGTTACTTCAAACATTTCCATATTCGTAATGCTTTGTACCGATTGGTCGAAAGCAGATTCTCCCATAATGGATTTCATCATCCCTTCTGTTAATTCCATGGCTTCTAGGCTCTCTTGCTTGAAACGATCGAGGATTTCACCATCTATATACGACACAAAAAACCAGGATAATGCCCCAAAAACCAAAGCTGCTGAGCAGGCAGTGAGGAAGCTAATGCGGAATCCATTCCAGTACATCAGAAATCCGCCATTCTCATAATTGCGGTAATGACGTGTTGCTAAAACCATGAAAAGAACTGGTACCCAAGCTCCTAACCATGAGGATGGTCCCAATGGGTTGAAGTTCATCCAATATAGAATCAAGAAAACAATGAAGGATACTAAACCGCTGAGGGCACCGTAGTTTAACGCTGTTTTTAATACTGGAGGGCTTTGCATTTGCGCAAATTTAACTCAAAAAACTTTTCAGAAAAAATTGATTTTCAACAATCCCAAAATAGAAGAAAAAAAGAATGGGTAAGCTACTTATATCGCACCGCTCAACCACTTATCCTTGCTACCTTCCGGTCCTGGGGAGGTTTGTAGGAGCTGATCGTATAAGACTTACCCGGGACAAAAGTACAAAATCTAATCTTACTACTGTTTTTTAACAAATGAAATTTTGCACGGATTAGAATATTAGTTTTGCGAAACACTAAATAATCAACCATGAAATTCTTTATAGACACCGCAAATCTTGATCAAATCCGTGAAGCTTACGACCTTGGCGTTTTAGATGGAGTAACTACAAATCCGTCTTTGATGGCAAAAGAAGGCATTAAAGGGAAAAATAATATTTTAAAACACTATGTAGATATTTGCGAAATTGCAAAAGGTGGTGATGTGAGTGCCGAAGTAATTGCTACTGATTTTGATGGAATGGTTAGAGAAGGGGAAGAGTTGGCCGACTTGCATCCACAAATCGTAGTGAAAATTCCGATGATTAAAGACGGAATTAAAGCAATCCGTTATTTTTCGCAAAAAGGAATTAAAACCAATTGCACTTTAGTTTTCTCAGCCGGACAAGGATTATTAGCAGCAAAAGCAGGCGCCACTTATGTTTCCCCTTTCATTGGTCGCTTAGATGATATTTCTTTTGATGGAATTGAGTTGATTGAACAACTTGTTCATATTTATGGAATCTATGGCTACGAAACACAAGTATTAGCAGCAAGTATTCGTCATACTATGCATATTGTTAAATGTGCAGAAGCCGGTGCTGATGTTGCAACGTGTCCATTACAACCCATTTTGGATTTGTTAAAACATCCATTAACAGATTCTGGTTTAGCGAAGTTTTTATCAGACGCATCGAAAACGAAATAGATTATCGTCGTGCAGCGTAGAGACGCATTGCAATGCGTCTCTACGCTGCACAATAAATCAATTCCTAAATCCCTTCTTATACCCTTTACAAAGTCTTTTTAATTTTTTGTTATCGTTGGTATAAACCTTTACGAGTTCACGCCACGAAGAGCCGGGGTTGAGTTTTTTGTCGGTTTGTCCGAGTTGAAATCCAAGTTTATAAAGCGAACCTTCAATCATTTCGAGATCATAGTTTCGATCGATAAGTACTTTGTATAAGGTCAAGGAATGATCCAATTCATTTTGCTCACGGTAACGACTAGCCGCATAATTGAGCATGCCATTGGATCCTTTGTTTTTGATGAATGCAAATAAATCAGGATCATGATCGAGGCCGAAACTATTTACTTTGAATTCGAGGTAATACTTGGTTGCTTTTTCGTAGTTGTCCATCGACAATTGAAATCGTCCCTTAATTTCATCATTCCGCACATCCTTCATCAACTCTAAGTAGGTAACAGCGATTCGGATATTTCGAATGGCAGATTCCAAGCTATCGATATTGATAACACATTCACGATTATTATTGGCTACACTGACTCCATATTCATAGCTGGCATTAGCTGCCAGGTAGTTCATTTCCGCTTCAACATCTTGACCTTTATTGTAAGCGGAGTCAACAGAAACCTGTGCATTAATACATTGCTGAGTAAAAATGCTTTTTCGTAATGTTTCAAGTTGCTTGTTAATCTCCTTGTCTTCCATCAAGAAATACTTTTGCTGCGCATCAGTCGCCATCGAAAATTTTGTACGAGCGGCAGCGAGGTTATTACTTTTTACATAGCTGCCTCCTTCAAAAATAAATTCTAATGTACGGGGTCGGGCAGCGTTAAAAGTAAATGTTCTAAAATCTTTGTTTGGTTTAAGATGGTGTAGTTCTGCCAAACGATCTGCTTCCTCTAGTTTTTCCAAAGCCGAGTCGTACATTTTCTGATCAGTAAGACGGATAGCTTGAGAGATGGTGAAATCGTATTTTTTTTGACGAATGGCCTCCATTAAATTAGAGGCTTCTGTACCATCGGAAATGTACTTTTTATTATTTTGTTGAAATTGAATGGCCGTTTGAGTTATTATTTCTGCCCGACTAAATTCATTGACGATAACCAGTTCGCGGGCTTCATCCAGGTATTCTTTGTAGATACCTGCTTTTGCTAACGACATACCACGATTCAACTCCTCACTGCAGGGAACACCATTGTATTTTTCACAAATGCTGCGTGCCGATTCGTATTCGTCAATCGCTTTTAGATATTTTTTCTTAGAATACGCATTATCGCCCTGTTGAATATAAACAAAATAAATTTCCTTTAATAAATCAAAGGTGAAGTCTTTCGTCTCCCTGTCGACGGGCATATTATATAAAATATCGTCTGACTTACATACCGCCTCATGTAAATTTCCGTGGGTAAAATCGATGAATGCCAGTTGGAATAAGGCCTGGGTAAACATTGGATTTACTTCCAATGCCCATAGGAAATATTCTTGTGCCTTACTATAATTTTTGTTGCGGATAAAACTTAATCCTTTATCAAAAAAAGTAAGGTGTAACGTACTTAATACTTGATTAAACTCTACTCTTTTTGAAACTAGCAAATTATTTAAGATCGTTCTTTTCTCCAAATATTTGCCTGGATCAAGAGCATTTAAAGGAAGATGGTTTTCGTGCTTTGCATCAAATGCACTCTTCAAGATGTTTTCAGCTTCTACTAAATTTCGCTGATTATTTCTAAAGTTTTCAAAAGAATAAGGATTTACGCCTTGCGCCAATCCAAAAGCTCTGTCAAGATCAGATATCGTGGAATAGTAACTGTTTATTCGTGCAACTTTCTTTTCTAATTGAGAAGTATTACCAAACTTAAATTCGAAGTTGATCAAATCAAAACTGGTGTATTGTGGACTAATTGTATCTATGTCGTTATATGAAGCTAGTCCAATTTTTCCTGTATCCACTTTTGCAGAAAGAGGGCGATCCCAAAACAAACCACTTTTTGCTTTTTGACGAAGCGCAAATTTCGCTTCAGCAGGTAAAAGGTAATCACTCACGTCAAACCCTTTGTAATTAATATCCCCGCTAAGATGCATCGATTCCGACTCGATATTATAAACGAATTTGGGTTCTCGTGTAATTACTTTCATTACTTGTCCGAAAGACAAATAGTAAAATGTTGACCTTATTGATTTTCCATTTCCTTCTGCCAAAATTTTAATAAAAGGACCAGCGTTCGAATTTCCACCATCCGAGATGGTTACCTTCTGTTCATAGCGATACTCTTTAATGAATTTATTTTGTGCCTGGAGTTGAAATCCGAGAAATATGAAGAGTAAGGTTAGCGTTCTCATAAATTAATAATTACGGCACCAAATTACAAAGGAAAAGGCTTGCTGAGATAGTTTATGTATAAGCTTTTATGATAAACTTACTTTAATAAGGAAATTACTAAATTTGAATGAATTAATATTCTTTGATATGCACATATTTGAAATTAAGGCACCCTATGAATTATCCAAGGTGACCCATGTGATGGCCGCCTTGCGTCCTCAACTCAACGAAGGAAACATTGAAACCATCATAGGTGGAATGATGCAGCGAGGGTATCGTTTGATCTATTTAGTAGATGGAAATGATGTTAAAGCAGCTTTAGGATTTCGATTTACAGAACATTTGCATTGGGGGAAATCCATTTATATAGATGATTTAAGTACGCTTCCAGGCGAAAGAAAAAAGGGCTATGCACGAAAATTGCTTGATCATGTAATGACTATTGCAAAAGAAGCGCATTGCAATGAACTGCATCTTGATTCGGGTTGTAATCCCCAGCGCTATGATGCGCATCGAATGTATTTAAAATACGGTTTTAATATTACCAGTCATCATTTTGCGATGAAGGTAGTATAGTAGTTATCGGTGTTTTTTAATGATATCCGCTGGAGAAAGTGAATCTTTTGCAGGATCCAAAAAAATAAATTCGTCTTGATTTTTGAACCAGGTAATTTGTCGTTTGGCATAATTACGACTGTGTTGTTTTATTTTGTCGACAGCATATTCTAAAGTGCTTTTTCCGTCGAGGTAGTCGAACAACTCACTATAGCCCACGGTGTGCAACGTAGTTAATTCTTTGTAAGGAACCAACGATTTCACTTCTTCCAATAAACCCATCTTCATCATTTGATCTACACGCTGGTCGATGTTTTTATAGAGTACGGAACGCTCTGGATTCAGCACCAGTTTTAGTACTTGATAAGGAAGTTTAGCTTTCGCTTTTCCCAATAAAACAGAATATTTTTCATTCGTTTGTAATAAAATTTCTGCAGCACGCATGAGTCGAGAAGGATTTTGCGTGTCGACCCTATCTAAATAAGCAGGATCTTTTTCTCGAAT
>JBJXGU010000235.1:0-3368 GCA_046160245.1 Bacteroidia bacterium | reverse complement strand
TTAAATGATGCTCGATTAAACGAAGCACAAGAGTTAGCCAAGTTGGGAAATTTTGAAATAGACTTGATGACGAATAGAGTTTATTACTCTAAATCAGCATACCAGATTTATGAATGGGATGAAATGGATGCTATTCCAGATGCATTGCGTTTTGAAGAGATGGTGTATCCTGCAGATCGAGAGTCTTTTAGTAATTTGTGGAAATTACTGCCCGAGAGAAAGGAAACATTTGAAGTTTATTTTAGAATTATTACGAAATCAGGAAAGTTGAAGCATATTCATACGATCAATAAGTTAGAGCGGAATAGCAATGGGGAGTTGATTCGAATTATAGGAATCATCTCTGACGTCACAGAAAGAAAATTGGCTGATGATCTTATCTTAAAGAATGAGCAACGACTTGTAGAAGCACAACAGCTTTCTAAAACAGGTAGTTTTGAATTGAATTGGGATACACGTGTGCTTACCTGGTCATTAGGTATGTATGCTATCTGGGAGTTGGATAGTAATATTGAGCCTTCAGTAAATTTATTTTATTCTTCTGTACATCCTGATGATCTTGTAAGCCTACAGCAACATGAAAAGTTGATTCATCCAACTATGGATCCTTGGTTTCATAGGTATAGAATTATTACACCTTCTGGTAAAGTAAAACATATAGATACTTTTTTGAAAATTGCTAAATCAATGACAGATGATTCTATATTAATCTTAGGATCTTGTATTGATGTCACAGCAGCAAAAGAATCAGAAGAAAAGTTGAAATTTAATGAGGCTCGACTTTTAGAAGCTCAGCAGTTGTCTAAATCGGGAAGTTGGGAGGTGAATTTGCATCCTGAATTTTACATCGATTGGTCACCAGGCACCTATGCTATCTGGGATTTGGAACAAGAAGTTGATGTTCCTACTCAAGAAAATTTCTTTAATCGTGTTCATAAAGATGATCAGGAAAAAGTGCGGGCCGTTTTCAAATCTCTAATTGAAACTGGAGCGCCCGTAGAAGTTCAATTCCGTGTAACGACTTGGGCAAATAAATCTAAAGTTTTTTATTCTAAAGGAAAAGCAATCAAGGATGAAAATGGAAAGGTAGTTAAAATTTTTGGGACGAATACCGACGTAACCGAACGCCAAAATGCAGAAGAGAAAATAAGATTTAGTGAAAACAGTTTGTTGCAAGCACAGAGAATTGCCAAACTTGGTTCTTTTTATTTTGATATTGAAAAAAGAACTTTTGATTGGGCAGAAGGAGTATATTATATCTGGGAAAAAGATCCTTTATCCACAGAACCCAGTTATGAAGAAATTTTAAATACGATTCATGAAGATGACAAAACGAATTTTATAGATATTTTTAATGCAACTTCTAGATCTGGACATAAGCAAATGCTAGAGTTTCGTATTCATGTAGGAGAAGGAAAATTGAAATTTATTGAAGCCCGATTGCGTGTTTCTGATTATGATAATGGGAAAGCTAATAAAATATTTGGAACGGTTGTCGATATCACTGAAAGAAAGACTGTCGAGCAAGAATTAATTAAAGCCAGAAAAGTTGCAGAGGAATCTTCAAAGGCAAAGGAACTTTTCTTGGCCAATATTAGTCATGAGTTAAGAACGCCGCTCAATGGAATTTTAGGAATGTCAAGGCTACTTAGAAAATCTTCCTTAAGTAGTGTGCAAAGAAATTATACAGATGTCCTGCATCAAACCGCTGAAAATTTATTGGTGATCATCAGTGAAATTTTAGACTTCACTAGAATTGAAGAAGGTAAATTGACGTTAGAAGAAGTGAATTTTGATCCTTCTAGAGTAGCAGATACCGCCTTCAATTTGCAAATGTTTAAAGCCGAGGAAAAGGATATTGTTCTACGTCATAAACACCTTGGAAATACGTCAATTCCTAAAGTATTGGGAGACCCCTATCGCTTAAGTCAAGTGTTATTAAATCTTTTGAATAACGCTATTAAATTTACGAATTATGGTGAGGTTTTGCTTACACATCAAGTGATTGATCAGGATAGTGATTATGTGGAAATTCAATTTACCGTGCGAGATACCGGAATTGGTATTCCTCTTGCTCATCAATCGAAAATTTTTGAAAGTTTTACTCAGATTGATTCTGAAGGCAGTAAACAAAGTGGAGTGGGACTGGGATTAACGATTTCAAAAAATATTATCGAAAAGCAGGGCGGAAGAATTTGGGTGGAAAGCCAGGAGAATGTAGGAAGTGCATTTCATTTTATTATCAAGTACAAAAAGGCTAAGTTGACCCTTGAGCCGAATAGAATGTCGGCAATTGAATTGCAAGATTTAGGAACACTAAATATTTTGTTAGCAGAAGATAATAAGGTGAATGTATTTATTACAGAATCGATGTTAACTGATTGGGGCTTTCATGTTGATGTTGCCGGAAATGGTGAAGAGGTGTTGCAGTTGATGGAAAAGAATAATTACGATTTGGTGCTGATGGATATTCAAATGCCCATCATGGATGGAATGGAAACCACAAAAAAAATTCGTGAGTTGAGAGACCCTGCTAAGTCTCGTGTTCCGGTTATCGCTCTAACTGCAAATACAGGTCGACAAGCTCACAAGCAGTTCATGTCTCTAGGTATGAATGATTGGGTAGTTAAACCTTTTAAAGAAGAAACATTGTATCGTAAGTTAGCCATGCATATCCGTGGTAAGGATTGGCTCTCAGAATCGATGAAGAAAAGAAAGTTTCCTGTCCGCAAGAAACCAAATGTTTTAGCTAATGAATTATTGTACGATTTGTCTTCTCTTAAAAGTGATCATCCTTCCAATAAAGCTTTCTTGATTAAGATGCTATCTTTATTTATAGAGACGATACCCGTTTCAGTTGAGAATATGATTTTATTTTTTGAAAAAAATCAATTGGATCAAGTAAGTAAAGTAGCGCATAAAATTAAACCCTCTATTGAAGGTGCCGGTATATTGGTGTTGAAGGAGTGTATTCGTAATGTCGAGGACTTTAGTGAGAAAAAAAGGAGTCCTGTTCAACTAAAGGCGGATTTAGCGCTCATACAGAAGGTGATCGGTGAAGTAGTTGTTGCTTTTGATATGGAAATTAAAAAATTAAAGGAAGTATAGAAATAGTATTTATTGCCCAGAATTTATTTTGTGAATAATACCATTTATACATAGTATATAGTCCAATTGTATATATAAAAGGATGTATTATTCGAGTAGTAATTTTTTAATAAACTGGAATTTCGTTTGGTACGGTGCGGAGGTCGTCCAGGCAACAGCGCGAACCGATTTTTGCTGAACCGATGAAGTAAAGAGATAGCACAAAAGATTGTTCAGTGGTTGCAGAAGAAAATAGAAAGCAGAAGCCGCAAAAATGGGTT
>JBJXGU010000234.1:0-8405 GCA_046160245.1 Bacteroidia bacterium | reverse complement strand
CAATTGGTGAAATTGCAGCTTTTACAAGAAGAAGAGGTGGCCGAACGCATCATGAGCGATTATGAAATAGGCCGCGCCGAAGCTTTAGACATCGCCCGACTTGCTGATGGTAACTTTTCCGATGCGATGGAAATGGCGGAGCATGATAAAGGTTCGGGAAGCCATGAAGAAGCGTTCATAAATTGGATGCGCCTATGTTTCAGTCCTTTGAAGACCATGGATAAGCTCCTTTCTTGGGTAGATGGGATGGCAGCTGAGAATAAAGAACATCAAAAGCAATTTCTAGGTGCTTGCCTTCGTGTGTTGAGAGAATGCTTAATCGTAAATTTAGCTGATGGTCCACTAGTGAAGCTAGAGGCTACTCAACGCGTTGCTATTCAGAAGTTTTTGCCTTTTGTAAACGTTAATAACATTGATGCATTCAGTACAGAATTGTCGGAAGCCTCATATCATTTAGAAAGAAACGCCTCGACTAAAATCTTATTCTTAGATTTGTCCTTGAAGATTTCTCGAATTCTTCAGATTAAGTAAGTGACTTCGTTGTTTCGAAGCCATTAATAGTGTTAAGGCAATTGAAAAAAATAGCAATCTATGGGATGTAGCTCTTGTTCAACTGCCACCAGTACCGGAACCCCGTCAGGCTGTCAAAGCAATGGAACATGCGGAACGGGTGGTTGCAATAAATTGAACGTTTATAATTGGCTTTCTGATATGTATCTTCCTGAAGGGCACAAGCCTTTCGATATTGTGGAAGTAAGATTTAAAGGAAGTCGTAAAGAATTTTTCCGGAATATAAATAACCTCGAGTTGCAAGTTGGGGAAATGGTGGCCGTAGAAGGTAGTCCTGGTCATGATATCGGGGAAGTAAGTTTAGTGGGTGAACTCGTGCGCTTTCAATTGAGAAAACGTAATGTAGCGGAAGACTCACATGAAATAAAACAACTTTATCGTTCGGCGAAGCAACCGGATGTAGAGAAGTGGAAAGAAGTAAAGGAGTTGGAATTTACGACGATGCATGGCTCGCGTACTACAGCTCTTGCACTCGGACTCAAAATGAAAATTTCGGATGTGGAATATCAAGGTGATGGTAAGAAAGCCACTTTCTTTTATACCGCTGATGATCGTGTCGATTTTCGTGAATTAATTAAACGCTTAGCAGACACTTATAAAATTCGTGTAGAGATGCGCCAAATTGGGATGCGGCAGGAAGCAGCGCGCTTAGGTGGGATTGGTTCTTGTGGTCGCGAGTTGTGTTGTTCTACTTGGCTCACCGATTTTAAAGTAGTTTCTACAAGTGCTGCTCGTTATCAAAATTTGAGTTTGAATCCTATTAAACTCGCCGGACAATGTGGTAAGTTAAAATGCTGTCTCAATTATGAGCTGGATTCGTATATAGATGCCGTTAGAGATATTCCAGAGTCGAATATAAAACTTCTCACTGGGAAAGGAAATTTATTGCATCGCAAAACCGATATCTTCAAACGGATTATGTGGTATGCGATTCAACCTGAACCAAAGGAAGGCGATGAGCGTACATTTTTTGGTGCCGAACAATGGGTGCCATTGAGTGTCGATCGTGTGAAGGAAATTGTTGCACTGAATAAATTAGGTCAAAAACCTGATGATACGGGTGCTATCGAAATTGAAGAGGAAGACGATTTGGGTTACGATGATGTAGTAGGTCAAGATAGTCTTACGCGAATGGATCGTGCCAAGAAGAAGAAAAAGAAAAAAGGAAAAGGTGGAGATTTAAAACCTTCTTCCGAAAGTATTTCTTCTGCATCTGCTCCTCAACAACAGGGTGGAGGACAACAACGAAATCGTCCGCAGCGCCCAGGAGATAATAGACCATCTTCCAATGCGCCGCAGCGTAACAAACCGCAAGAGCGACCAGATCGTCCACAACAGAATCAGAACAAGCCGCAGGAAAGAACACAGCAGCCTGTGAAGCAACAAGCGTCACCGGTGCAAAATCAACCTGCACAAAATAAGCCTCAGCAGCCTGCACAAAATCAGCAAGCGCCTCGTCCAAATCCTAATCCGCAAACCCAAGGCAACCGACCGCAACGTCAACCGCCAACGCAAGGAAATGGAGGTAATGCAAATCAAACGGCGAGTCCTGCTCCAAGTCAGTCTGCGAGTCCCGTTCAAGCTCCGAGTCCAAGCCCAGCTCCTAAACCAGCAAGTCCAGCTCCTTCGGTAACACCATCTGCACCTTCTGGAAATAGACCGCCGCGCAAAGCACCTGGATCCGAAAATAATTAACAGATTAATGTCGTTCATGGATACTAACGGTTATGTATTAACGTCTAGTCAAACGAAGCTTCAGCGAAGTATGATTTTCCAATCAAAGCTTCCAACTAATATGAAAAAGGGGACCTTCCTTTTCTTATTCGGGATGTCGATGTTGTTGGTTTCTTGCGACTCTTCCGTCGTGTACGAAGAAAACATCAAGATCGAAAAGAATGCATGGTCGTCAGAGAAACCTTTAGTATTTCAAGCGAATATAAAAGATACTACGGTTGGACATAATGTTTACATTAATTTAAGAAATGCAAGCCATTATCCTTTCAGTAATATTTTCATTTTTATGAATACGACATTACCGAACGGACAATTAGATCGCGACACACTCGAAATTATGTTGGCCTCTAAAGATGGTAAGTGGTTGGGAAATGGATTAGGCGATATTTGGGACAATCGAATTTTATTTAAACGCAATGTGAGTTTCCCGATGCCTGGCGAGTATCGTTTCGAATTAATTCAAGCCATGCGCTTAGATCCACTTCCTGGAATTATGGATGGTGGAATTCGAATTGAAAAAGTCATTCCCTAATTTATTCACTGTATTAATCTTTCAACCATGAAAACGATTAAAGTATTTTCTTCTTGTCAACGCCTTCTGTTTACATTTTTGTTTTGTGTGTTGATGAGTGCATCTGCGGTTGCACAAAAAGATTCAGTTCTCATTTATCATCCTGAAGCGAATGCAAAAGAAGAGCTGAAAAGTGCGATTACACAAGCAAAAGCAAACAACAAACATGTTTTGATCATGGTAGGAGGTAATTGGTGTCGTTGGTGTAGGATGTTTGAAAAATTTAAAAATAATAATGCAAAAGTAGATTCAAGCATCAATAGCGGATTTGTTTTCTTGCATATCAACTACAGCAAAGAGAATAAAAACTTGGAAGTGTTGTCCACCTTATCTTACCCCCAGCGCTTTGGTTTCCCAGTGTTTTTAGTACTCGATGCCAACGGCACCCGACTCCACACCCAAAACTCAGCCTACCTCGAAGAAGGCGAAGGCTACAGTGAACAAAAAATCATCGACTTTCTAAACCATTGGAATCCTGCAGCTATGGATCCATCAATTTACAAAAATTAACCCCGCGACCTCAGAACAATTTGAGAAACGCTGCGTCCCCCGCGCCTTCCTTGCGTTCCCTGCGGTTAAATGGTAAGCTCTTTAAAAACTAGAATTTCATTTTTTTTTCTTGAACTTTATCTTTCTCCATAGACATGGAAAAATCTATATTTATAAAACAGTCCAATAGTTAAAACACAGGCAGTTTAAAACTGGATCAAATCAATTATATTATTGAATCAAATCAATAATCCAATCTTGATTACTACTTTTGCAAAATGGAAAACAGTATGTTCTGGGTTGGATTTAATGCGTTCATTCTGGCAATGCTGGCTTTTGATTTACTCATTATAAACAAAAAGGAAAAGGAAGTTACTTTTAAGGAATCCATTTTATGGGTGGCATTTTGGTCGGCGTTGGCATTTGCTTTTAATGGTTTAGTATATCATTGGTTTGGACCGGCAAAGGCATTCGAGTTTTTAACAGGGTATGTGATTGAATGGTCGTTGAGTGTAGATAATTTATTCGTTTTTATTGTCATTTTTAATTATTTCAATGTTCCTAAAATGTATCAACATCGAGTTCTTTTTTGGGGAATTATCGGTGCCCTCATATTAAGAGGAACTTTTATTGTAGTAGGTGTGGCGCTCTTCGATAAATTCGATTGGATGATTTATATCTTCGGTGGAATTTTACTTTTCACGGGTATCAAAATGTTGTTTCAAAATGATGAAGAAGATCCGCAACTGGATCGAAATATTTTTGTGCGTGCCTGTAAAGCTATTTTACCTGTGACCGATAAGTATCATGGAAAATATTTCTTTGTAAAAGAAAATTTAAAATGGGTGGCTACACCTTTATTCATTGTTTTAGTTGTTGTCGATTTTACAGATTTAGTTTTTGCTGTGGATTCGATTCCCGCAGTATTGTCCATCAGCAGCGACCCATTTATCGTTTATACGAGTAATGTTTTCGCCATCCTCGGACTTCGCTCCTTATTTTTTGCTTTAAGTGGAATGATGGATTTGTTTAAATATTTGAAATACGGTTTAGCCATTATTCTTTCTTTTGTGGGAATAAAAATGTTGATCTCAAAGTTTTATCATATCCCTGTAGAATGGGCATTGTTTGTAGTCGTGATGGTCTTGGCAGTAAGTATTTTGCTTTCTCAGATGAAGAATAGAGAAGCCGAGTAATTATTTAATTTTTACTTTTCGTTAAACTTTACTTGAGGAATTGACTCCAACCGATCTCAATCATCAACCTATGAAAAAAATTATATACCTGCTATTTGTTTTTTCATTTCAATTAGCTCTAGCGCAAAAGAACACCATCATTATTATTGCCGATGATTTAGGAACTGATTATTTAGGCTATTACCCAAATGTTGGAGATACTGCCCCAACACCTGCTATTCGAAGTTTATTAGCACAAGGTGTTCAATTTAACAATGCATGGGCAAATCCTGTTTGTTCTCCAACTCGTGCAGCTTTATTTACAGGTCGCTATGGTTTTCGAACGGGAGTAGGGGAAGTAATCACCAATGCAAGTTCACCACAACTGGATACGGCTGAAAGAAGTGTAGCCCGACTCTTGCGCGACTTTGCACCTGTTCAATATGAAACGGCAAATGTTGGAAAATGGCATTTGCATACAGCAACTCCTATAGCTCAACGTTCGTTCCCTAATTATATGGGATACGATTTATACTCAGGGAATTTTAATGGTGCGATCGGTGATTATTTTAATTGGCAGCAAATCAAGAATGGTGCTTTGAATACGGTAACTAATTATGCAACGACTCAAACCGTAGATGATGCCATCAATTGGTTGGATACACTCTCTACTTCAAATCCTTTTTTTCTATGGGTTGCATTTAATGCACCGCATTCGCCTTTTCATCTTCCTCCTGCAAATCTGCATTCCTATGCTAATTTGCCAGGTACGCAAGCACATATCAATGCAAATCCAAAAGAGTATTTTAAAGCCATGGTGGAGGCAATGGATACCGAGATAGGTCGACTCTTTCAATATTTGGGTGCTAATAATTTAAGAGATAGTACCAACATTATTTTTATTGGTGACAATGGTGAAGAGCGATCCATTGCGCAAATAGTAGACTCAACACATGCGAAAGGAAGTGTGTACGAACCCGGAATTCGAGTACCCATGATTATTTCTGGACCGTCGGTGGTAAACCCCGGTCGACAAAGTGATGCGTTAGTTTCTACTCCCGATTTGTTCGCAACCATCCTCGATCTTTCTGGATTTTCGAATTGGATAAATTTTATTCCCGCTGCAAAATTGCCCATCGACAGTAAAAGTCTGTATCCTATTATCAGGAACGATACCACCAATGTTCGCGATTGGATTTTCACAGAGCAGTTTGAAGTGATCACAAAGCCTTCAGATGCAAAAGCGATGAAAACTAAGACGCATAAACTGATGAAGTTTGATTCAGGCAATACTCGTTTTTATGATTTGACGACAGATTCACTCGAACAAAATAATTTGTTTAATCAGACTTTAACATCCATCCAATTGCAACAATATAATTATTTGTGCAATGAGTTAAATGCATTGTTGAATCTTTCTACTTGCACAACCATTACTTCAATTCAGGATGTTAAAGATGAGTTTTCTTCACCCCAAGTATTTCCGAATCCGATGAGTAATATGCTTACGGTGAGATGGAATGGAAATGAAGCGGAATCACTTGTCTTGGTAGATGCGTTTGGTAGAGTGTTGATCGAAGGAGTAGCTGGGGAGTGGAATGTAACTTCATTAAAGCCAGGAGTATATTTTTTGCAACCTACCCGTTCACGTTCATTTTCTTCCGTAAAAGTGATAAAGTTAGACTAGCTTTTAAGTGAGATTTTAATTTCACGATTGAGGAATTTGAACGATCTTTGTATTCTTCATGAAACTAGGTTCCACCCTTTCTTTTGTTTATCGTTTTTGCAGCTATTATCTAAAAGCAACCAATCGTCATGGGTTACAAGCACCTTTTGCTTTTCAATTAAACGAGTTTGTTTTTAAACAAGATCGCCATTATGATGTGTTGAGGCCAATTGAAAAGTTACGTAGGAAATTAAAAAAGGATAGACGTAGAATTAAGGTTTTAGATTTTGGTGCTGGTTTTGGCGGAAAGGTATTTAAGGAAAAATCAATTGCTTACATTGCGAGAAATTCGGCTAAGCCTCCTCGTTATGCAAGAATGTTATTTCGCTTAGTGAATTATTTGAAGCCATTAACTATTGTTGAACTGGGAACTTCACTCGGTATTTCTGCTCTCTATCAAGCGGCAGGAAATTCATCTGCAAAAATTTTCACTTTAGAGGGTTGTCCTGAAACTGCCCGAGTAGCACAAGAAAATTTTGAGCGATTTCCATTTTACAAAATCGAATCAGTAGTAGGAGCATTTGAAAATACATTACCAGCTTTATTGGAAAAGGTAGAAGAAATTGATTTTCTTTTTATAGATGGACACCATCAGCTTAAACCCACTTTGCAATATATAGAAATGTGTTTACCTAAATTGAGTAAGGCTGCATGCATTGTAGTGGATGATATTAATTGGTCGGATGAAATGCGCGAAGCTTGGCAACAACTCTTGGCTGACAAACGCTTTACCTTAAGCTTCGATATTTTCATGATGGGAATTTTGTTTGTAAGTAAGGATCTCAGCAAGGAGAATTTCGTGCTTCGGTATTAAGTTTCTCTGTCTTTTTTTAGATGAACTTGCCCAGAAACTTCAAATTTACACCTCAATCGTTCAATTCTCACCCTCACCCGAATCCGTCGAATCGCATTCTTTCTTATTTTTGAAAAAAAGCACTCAGCGTGGAAAACATTATTCAAGTAAAAAATATTTCCAGAGTTTATAAAGTGGGTTTAGAAACCATTTATGCCTTACGTTCCATCACACTTTCTATTGCTAAAAATGAATACGTGGCTTTGATGGGGTCATCGGGATCCGGAAAATCTACATTGATGAATGTATTGGGTTGTCTCGATACTCCATCAGGAGGAGAATATCAGCTCAACAATATCGATGTATCACGACTTAGCGACAATGAATTGGCGGAAATTAGGAACAAGCAAATTGGTTTCGTGTTCCAAACTTTTAACTTGCTTCCACGTTCTACAGCATTGGATAATGTAGCTCTCCCCTTGGTGTATGCAGGTGTAAGTCGTGATGAACGTGAGGCACGTGCATTAAAATCACTCCAGGATGTTGGTCTAGGCGATCGTGTAACGCATCGACCCAATGAACTTTCTGGAGGACAACGTCAACGAGTTGCCATTGCAAGAGCCCTCGTGACTAAACCTGCCATTATTCTTGCTGATGAGCCTACAGGAAACTTAGATTCCAAAACATCGATAGAAATTATGGCTTTACTAGCCGAAATCCACAATAATGGCAATACCGTAATTTTGGTGACGCATGAAGAGGATATCGCTCGACATGCACATCGCATTGTTCGTTTGAAAGATGGAATGGTGGAGTCGGACCAAAAGAATCCGAATCCAATTATTAATGAGATCAACGTTGGAGCATGAAAATTTACACGAAAACAGGTGATAGTGGACAAACTTCCCTCATAGGAGGTACTCGAGTTCCCAAGCATCACATCCGTATTGAAGCCTATGGAACCGTCGATGAATTAAATTCTTATATAGGATTAATTCGTGATCAGGGAATTGATGAGAAGAGTATCAATACTTTATTAGAAATTCAAGATCGTTTATTTACCATTGGATCTCATTTAGCAAGTGATCCTGAGAAGAGTAGAATGAAATTGCCTGAGATCAACCCCGAAGACATTGAAGTACTTGAAAAAGAAATAGATCGAATGACATCGCTCTTACCCGAATTAAAATCATTTATTTTACCAGGAGGAAATAACACCGTTTCATTTACGCATATTGCCAGGTGTGTTTGCCGACGATGTGAACGATTAGTAACCCATTTAAACGAGGAATCACCTGTAAATGAAAAGATTGTAGTGTATCTCAATCGTCTCTCCGATTATCTTTT
>JBJXGU010000233.1:0-4931 GCA_046160245.1 Bacteroidia bacterium | reverse complement strand
ATGTGTTGGCTTCTATTATTTCCCTGTATAAATTGCATTCTTAAAGATACAAAAAATCATCCAATCAATATAAACTAGTTATAAAAAGTATTGAACAAAAGAAGGTGAGTTCTTAGACAGTTTGACGGTTTGCGGCTTTGCGTTGTGGCGGATTTTTAGCACTAATGTTCAAACGAAGCACTGCACTTGAACCTTGCACTAAATTGTCATAGAAGCACGTCAGCCGCCATAACGCAAAACCGATGTTATGCGAATACCCGACTGTCAATGCGAAGATGTGTAGTTCAATTACGCACGAACTTTATTTTGCAATGACAAGTTTTTTCTTTGCAATAAAATCTGCTGTTTGAATTTGCACAACATAAATTCCTTCAGCAAATTCTTTTGTGTTCACTTCTATCTTTTGTGCATCCGTTGTTGTGGTAGTGTAAATCAATTTTCCTGAGATATCTGTGATAGTTACTTCGGCTTTTTTGGTATTGTTACCCAAAGCAATGGTGAGATGGTTTGTGGCAGGATTGGGAAAAAGATTTATTAATGAAGCAAAAGAATTTTCAGTTATTGCTGTGATTGTTGTTTGTCCTGCAAGAATGGGTTGGTTGGGCGTAGAATTGTAGGCATATTCCATAATCGTAATGGAAACTGAATAATTGGCAATAGAAACTCCTAGTTTAATCCAGCCATAATAAAAATCAGACCCCACTTTTATTTTTAGACCCATGAAATTTCCGGAAACATTTTTCCAATTTCCGGTTATACCTTGTGTACCGCGATAATTAGGCCCATTTGGGCAGGCCATACACTGCTCACCATTTTGAGCCAAAGTATGAATGGTATTTGTCCAAACCAAGGATGAATCAATTGACCTATTTAAGCCAAAACCGCCCACCGTGTCCGAAATCCAACTTTGGATAGTTGAAATAACTAAGGCTGAATCTCTGGTACCAAGGGATGCGGCCCCTCCGAAACAACTTCCGCAAGAAAAGCCGTTGGCTGTTGGTGCGAAGGTAAAATCATTGATCCCATCATTATTCAAGTCAATTAAAAAATCGGCTGCGCAAGGACTGGGATAGTTGCAACCACGCACAACATCTGGGATCACATCTGTGTAAACAATCTGTGCATTTGCACTTGCAGAAAGCATCATTGTCGTAACGATGAATGCGTAAAACTTTTTGAGTAGTTGTTTTTTCATTTTGTTTGTATTTTGAAATTTAATTATGTTTGTTTTTAAACTGTTCGTATAAAGATACACTATTTGAAGTTACGATGCCGCGGGTTTCGCATAACGTTCCGGGGCTTTGCGTTGGGCGGGACACGGAGCGTGATTTCTATTTATTTGAGATATTAAAACTACCAATTAATTTCTATGTATCAAAATGCCCGCCTGACGCAAAGGACCTGTTATGCCTAGTTTTTTATCTTCAAATATTGATTTATGTCTACGTATTTGTATTTTAATTCAATTGTGGGAGTAAAACTTTTTATTGCGTTTGGAAGATAACATTTCTCAACTATTTCTAAATGGTCATTATACAAAGCAAATGTATTTAATGAAAATTCTTTTTCACAGGTTTCAAATTGTTCTAATACCCACTTGTAAGTTTCCTCGTCAAGTTCAGCATCTTTGTCAAGTAACATTTTCTTAAGTTCAGTTTTCTGTTGTTCAAATTGCTTATCCTTCTCGAGAAGAACAAGTGTTCTAAATTTTTCTGTGGTGTCTACTATTTCATCTATTGTTACATATTTTCCTGTTTTAAGATTATATGTGAAATAGTCCGTCCAACCTGTGCAATACGCTCCGCAACCTTCTGCACTAATGTTAAATGAGAGAAGACCGTTTCTTTCATAAGTCACTTCAAAGTCAAGGTATATTATTCTTTTGTCTGCCCATTTAATTATTGCAGAGTCAGTCGGCAAGCTAGGGAATTCATTATTTGTAAATCTGTCCTTTAAGTCTTTGTTTATTGAGTTGTCAATTTGCGAATTGCCCGTTTTGATTAATGGGAATTTCAATTTCTGATTTTGGACGTTTGAGAACTTTTCTGTTCTAGGTACGAATAAAGTGTCAATAATAATTTTCTGTCCGAATGAGGTCAGGCCAATAGACAGAAATAGTATCGTTGCAAGTATTCTTTTCATATTAAAAAATTAGGCATAACGTTTTGCAGATTGGCGATGGGCGGGCTTTTCACCACAAATGTTTATTCGAAGAACTGAACTTTCAGCTACCACAAAACTGTCAAGCGGAGACGAAACCCCGCCTATTGCCAATGTGCTGTTATGTGTAGCCTTTCTCTCGTCTGCTAGTAAATACATACTTGTCCTTGTCCAATGGGTAAAACAGAAGCAATAACGTCCTCCCTAATTTTTTTGCCGTAAAGTTTTTCAATTGCCCAACCAACCAAGTCAACTGCTGCCAAACAACCGGCTGCTGTCCCAACGTTACCATGCGTTACCAAATGTTTGTCTACAAGAACGTCAACACCATAATTTTTTAATTCTTCAAATGCTGTCGGATAAGTTGTAGCGGAAAGGCCAGTT
The DNA here is from genome assembly GCA_046160245.1 of Bacteroidia bacterium. Classification (GTDB taxonomy): domain Bacteria; phylum Bacteroidota; class Bacteroidia; order AKYH767-A; family OLB10; genus JAJTFW01. The sequence goes on along the minus strand of JBJXGU010000233.1, from coordinate 2,387 downwards.
AGATGTCCAAGTGCTGCAATTATTAAAGCACCCGAACACATTGAACAAATGATTTGTCTGGTTGGGTCTAGGTTAAAGCGTTTTAAATAAAGGTCATCCTTGATAACGTTTCTTGTCCCAGGTCCACTTCCAAAAAATACAAGATCTGCATCATTGCACTCTTCAATCAATCCATGAATTTTAAGGTCAAGCCCACACACTGATTTATGGGTCGTTTCTGTCCCAACAATTTTTATTTGAAATTCACTTTCACGAAATTTAACTCGGTTAAGTAAGTCCCAAGCTAAAAATATGTCAATGTCCGTGAACTTGTCAAATGCTACTATTACTGCTTTTTTCATATTGAGTAGTTATGTTTTAAGAAATCTCCATCGATAATAAGTAGTTTAACTCCTTTCTCTGAGGTAGAACGATGAGAGCTGAGTTCGTCAGAAACAATATAAGTTTCGCCTTTACATAATTTTATTTTTTCACCAGAGCTAAGTTCGCTATAGAAATTTCCGTCCAAGCAATGTACAATATGACCTTTTTGACACCAGTGGTCTGCTAGATACCCACTTGAATATTCAACAAGTCTAATTCTTAATCCATCAAATTGAATGGTTTGCCAAAATGCCACCCCCGTCTCTCCTTTGTGTTCTATCTTTTCAATCAATTCCCAATTAATAGTTTGGAATGGTATATTACTCATAACTTATTTTTGATTTCTTTATTATTACTATTGTCGTCCTAAGGTTACACATAACGTTCCGGGGCTTTGCGCTCGGGCGGGACACGGAGCGTGATTTCTATTTAATTGAGATATTAAAATTACCAATTAAATTCTATGTAACAAAATGCCCGCCTGACGCAAAGGACCTGTTATGTGTAGCCCTTCTGTCTGTCATTGTAGTTGAAGGTGTATGTGATCGTCATGTCTAACCGCTTGGCAACCGTGAAATCTAATTTTGTCCGAAGTCAAATTTAAACGTGTTTTTAAATGTGGCTCAATAAATATTTTCCCAATTTGCGGTTGTTTCGCAAAAAGGTTTACTAGCTCTTTTGTTTTGTCGATGTCAAATTTGAAGTTCTGTTTGTTGTCTTGCGATATAACTTTAGTCATAAAACTATATTGCCAATATCCTTTGTCAGCACAAAAGTCAGCAGTATTTTTTTCGTTTGGTCGTGGCTCTTCACAAATACCGTAACCAATAAATGACGGGCATTCATTTGTAGATTCGCCTGTCTTGTTGTCCCGATAGCAAAATGAAAGGTCAAGTTTTTTGCCGTCATTGTGGCTGAGGTGAGGAATAAGAGGAAACTTGTCAAGAAATGGGAAGTTAGCGTCCAGATAGTTAACAGTTGTGCCAGGGAATTTATTATCCATTTGACCTGCTACATCTAAAGCAGTTTTGTATAGGTCAGGTGTAACGTAGTTGCGATTGAGAATGCAAGTCAAGATGTTTAGCGGTTGCAGATGATTTGTTTCTGTCAAAGGAAGCGGAATCCGTCCAAGTGGCTTTGCAAATACAGGAACTATTAAAAAAGTCGTCAAGCAATAAAGTGTCAGAAAAGAAGTAAACCTATAAGTCAATTTTAGAAAGTTATTGCTTGTCCACTTGTCAGTCAGTTTGCACGTTAAAATTGAGAGAAGATAAACAAGTCCGCCTACCTGTGTCAAAACTGTCAACAGGCAAAAAAGTATAATTGTCAAGCTAACTTTTAGTAGTCGCACGGTAGGTCTTTAGGGTTACACATAACGTTTTGCACATTTGCGATGGGCGGGAATTTTACCACAAATGTTTATCCGAAGATACAAAATTTATGTAACCACTGAACTATCTACGAAGCACGAAACCCCGCCTATTGCAAATGTGCTGTTATGGGTCGTGCTCTCAGTCGGCATTCAAAATCTTCATTATTTCGAGAGTAGGTTTCTCGCATTCCGCATCAGTCAAGTGTAGATTAAAAGCTTCATTCAAAACTTCTTTCAACATTCTGATGGCTTGCTTATTTGTGATTTTTTCTTCCGGAAAGTCATATTCAATTTCAAGATTGAATATGAAATCTTCAACCTCAGTATCATAATTGTTGAGATCTACTATTGGAATTAGCGCATCCCTCGCTGGATTCCATACCGTGAGTATATTTTTTATTCGTTCAATTTTGTCTTGAGTCATAAAGTTGAAATTTCAATACAATGTTTTATCGTTCCCACAAATTTAGCTGAACATTTCGCACTAAGGAATGTCGTCTGATGGTAATGGGAGAGCATGACCCATAACGGTCGGGGCTTGAAGCAGTGCCCGCCTTTTGAGATTATAAAGATAATACGGGCGCGCAACAAAACAAATTATTTCCTTAATTAAGATTGCGCGCCCTCTGGAACCGAAGCGAAAGTTGTATGT
>JBJXGU010000232.1:0-3216 GCA_046160245.1 Bacteroidia bacterium | reverse complement strand
ATGTGTTGGCTTCTATTATTTCCCTGTATAAATTGCATTCTTAAAGATACAAAAAATCATCCAATCAATATAAACTAGTTATAAAAAGTATTGAACAAAAGAAGGTGAGTTCTTAGACAGTTTGACGTTTTGCAGATTTGCGATGGGCGGGATTTTCAGTACAAATGTTTATTCGAAGATACAAACTATATGTTACCACAAAACTGTCTGCGGAGCACGAAAGCCCGCCTATTGCAAATGTGCTGTTATAGGCTGTAGCGGTCACACAGTTTATGTGTCCGCTATTTTTTGTATTATAATTTGAAATGCTTTTGCAGTATTTCCATTCATTGTCTTAACGTTAATTATTGAGCTTTCTTTTATTGTAAAATCTTTAATTAACTCTGCTATCCATTCCTTTGTATGATGTCTGAACGTTGCGCCTTCGGGTAAAGTGAATGTACCGAAATTATTTTCATCGCCATTTAAATACCCATACTGTTTTACTTCTGAGCTGTCGTCTTGAATATAATAGTCACTTATGTAAATTATGCCGTTCGGTTTAAGTTTGGAATATAAAGTACTTATGAGTTTTTTCTGAGCGAGGTTTGAAGGTATGCAAGTAAGAACGGCAAACAATAAAAAGCAGTCAGCCGAATTATTGTCAATAGGAAAAGTCTCGATGTCATTAAAGTGAAATAATGTCTTGATACCGTTTTGTCTCCCACGGTTTATTAAGTCTTGTGAAGTGTCAAAACCAGCAACATTTTTAAAGTCTTGGTCTGTCAGCTCTTTTACAATTCGTCCGTAACCACAACCGAAATCAACAATTTTCTCTGCTTGAGAAACGTACTTTAAGAGCAGGGCTGAATTTATTGGATGAGTAAAGGTTTTTGTCTTTGCAACGCTGTCCCAGTATTTTGTTTGATTGTCGATGTCCATTTTTGTCTTACGAAATTTCGTTCCGCTATTGCCTATAACGTTTTGCAGATTTGCGATGGGCGGGCTTTTCACCATAAATGTTAATTCGAAGATATAAACTTTTTGTAACCACAAAACTATATGCGGAGCACGAAACCCCGCCTATTGCAAATGTGCTGTTATGCACAGTTTTTCTTCTTTTTGGTCATTTCAAATACTCCTAATGTCAGAATCGCAATTAACATTCCTTGCATAAGTATCATTCCTATTATGTACATTATAGAATCCGCAAATTCAGTGTTTCCATTGTCGGGCAGATAGTCTCTGTGTAAACTTGTTGTTATTATTACAAATCGTTCAAAATAATTTCCAATTTTCATACAAAAAGCTACAAATAAAACATACCAGAATTTTGTCGCCAATTTTTTTACTAGTAACGTGAATGGTAAAATTAAAGAAGATAGGAACATTGTCCAATATGCGATTTTATAGGGTCCGGTCGCACGATTGACAAACGTTGAATCATCTAGGTAAATTGCAATTCCTAGTATGGTTATTGTTCCAGTTATGATAGCATAAATAATGATTGTCCAACGAACTAGATTTAGTGCCTTTTTTGTTTCGAATCGATTTTTAAAAACCAATTCAACAAGTATCAAAGTAAGGATTATTGGAATCAGGCAATAAATCAGATTCGCATCAACTATTTCAATAAACCTTTTATAAAATTCCATACTATCGTTTATCGTAGTCAGTTTCTAAAATTGTGCATAACGTTCCGCAGATTTGCGATGGGCGGGATTTTACTACTAATGTTTATTCGAAGATACAAACTTTATGTAACCACAAAACTATATTCGGAGCACGAAACCCCGCCTATTGCAAATGTGCTGTTATACGATGACCGCCACACTCAGCTACGCTCTTTATAGATCAATGGTCAATATAGCTTCGTATTCGCTATTAAATAGACTTTCGTTGACTACAATTTGTCCGGGTCTTTTAATATGGCAAATGAGCCTATCGCTTATTATGTGTTCATCATCATCAATGTTGTGTTCTTTATCTAGTAGTTTCCTCTTTTCAGGAGTCATGAGAGAATATGACAATTGAACATTCGAAATTTTTTCTTTTTGAAAGCGCTTTGCAAGTTCAACCAAAGTCTTGACGCCAATTTCAAATACTTGTTTTTCATCATCGTCCTCAACAAACATGTCAACATGAAAATGATTTGCGAAATCTTCCTGATAAGATTGCTGAAGTGGGTCATTTGCTAATTTAGGTGTCCACCCACCTGCCAAACCAAGGTCATTTCCAGTAAAAATAATTTTGTCTGTGAGTTTTTTTTGTATGTCAAGAGGTAACTCGATTTGAAAATTTAAGTCAGCCGGCAAATTGAATTTGTCAAGTAGCAGTTGAAATGTTTTATTGAATGCTATTTTCATAAATATGTGACGGCGGTTATCGTATAACGTTCCGCAGATTTGCGATGGGCGGGATTTAATGTTTAGATTTTTATTCGGAGTGTTGAATTTGATTTACCACAAATAATATTTACGGAGCTCGAAACCCCGCCTATTGCAAATGTGCTGTTATAGGGCGTTTTTTTATTAGTCAGTCAGTCTTGATTTACTTTGCGGTCGGGTCGTTTTGATACACTCCGTGAATGTTTCCGTCAGGGTCGGTAAAGTAAGCAAGCCAACCAACTGTTGGAATAGGCATTTTAGGAACAACGACTTTACCACCCGCCTTTTCTACACTTGCAACGGCCTTGTCAATGTCAACAACATCAATAGAATTAGCCAAAGGTTGTTTGGGGTCTTTCTTTTTCATAAGTCCACCATTGATACCTGGTAATTTTTCGTCACCTGTTATTACCACCCAGTATTGTTCTGTCCCAAACTGCTGAAAAGTCCAACCGAAAGCTTCTTTAAAGAAGTCCATAGTTTTTTCGGGATTGTCGCAAGGAATTTCGAAATGTACAACTCTGTTACTCATTATTATTTCGTTTTAAATTGTCCTACTCATTTGGCTTTTCGGTGTCGCCCCGTTTTTTGAGTGGTCGCTGGTCTCCACTTTATTGTCAGGTTCGTCTTTTGTATTTGTCGTCCTAAAATGCCCTATAACGTTCCCGCGGTTGGCGAAGAAGCGGATTTAGGACTACTAAGTTAAATTAATTCATGAGACAATATACGAAGAAGTAAATTTTATTTACCAGTGAAACCGCTTTTTTGCCAACCGCGTGTTATGAGCGGTAAATTTATTTTAGCCATAGGGAAAGTATATCTACTGTTTTAATCAATTCAATTTCCTTCA
>JBJXGU010000231.1:0-13402 GCA_046160245.1 Bacteroidia bacterium | reverse complement strand
ACTTCAAGTTTTTGAAAGTCGAACATATTAATATAGTTTTAGAAAAAGGGTTTATAGAATTACTATTGATGGGAAAGCGAAAATTGATATTTTATGATATAATGGAGATTTCGTAGAATTTGAAATCTTTTTAGAGCGAGTGTGAGAGCGAAGAAAAACAGCGCGAGAAACAGCGCTCTTGCTCTGTTATACCTCACGTTTTACGATATAATGGAGATTTCGTAGAAATAGAAATTTTCTTAGAGCGAGAGCGAGAGTGAAGAAAAACAGAGCGAATAACAGCGCTCTCGCTCTGTTATTCGCTCTGTTTTGTACCCGGAGCCGGAGTCGAACCGGCATGCCAGTGAAGGCACAGGTGTTTGAGACCAGCGCGTCTACCAATTCCGCCATCCGGGCAATTTTTAATAATAAAATAGAAATCTTTGAACTTTAAGAACTTACGATTCTGCTGGTTGAACCGGGAGGCAAAAATACACCCTTTTTCGACAAACAGTTGGCAAAAGTATAAAAACTCTTCATTTTTCAACATCTATTTGTTAAATTCATTTTGATAAACGCGTAATTTTTAGTTTCTTTGCAGCCCTTTTATAAGAAGGAAAAACCATGGCTAGGCAAGTAAAAATATTCTCAGGTACTTCATCAAAATATCTTGCGGAACAAATCGCAGATTGCTACGGTTCCCCGCTGGGTGATGTGAAAGTAGTCCGATTTAGTGATGGTGAATTCTCTCCTTCTTTTGATGAAAGTGTTCGTGGTTGTGATGTATTTATCATCCAAAGTACTTTCTCTCCAACGGATAATTTGTTTGAATTACTCTTGCTCATTGACGCAGCTAAGAGAGCTTCAGCACATTATATAACTGCTGTAATCCCTTATTTCGGGTATGCACGCAGCGATCGTAAAGACAAGCCAAGGGTGGCCATCGCTTCTAAATTAGTTGCCAATCTATTGGTAGCAGCTGGAGTTACACGCGTGATGACCATGGATCTGCATGCTCCTCAAATTCAGGGCTTTTTTGATGTTCCCGTTGATCACATGGATGCTTCTGCCATCTTCGTTCCTTATATAAAGAGTTTAAATCTTCCGAATATGATGATTTGTGCTCCTGATATGGGTGGTGTTCACAGAGCTCGTTCTTATGCATCTTATTTCAATGCCGATATGTCGGTAATTGATAAGCAACGTAAACGTGCTAATGAAATTGAAGGTATGCAAGTAATTGGTGATGTTTCTGGTCGCGATTGTATCCTTGTCGATGATATCGTTGATACCGCTGGTACGTTAACCAAAGCGGCTAGCATGCTCATCGATCAAGGTGCCGCTAGCGTTCGCGCTTTCTGTACGCATCCTGTCTTAAGTGGAAAAGCATATGAGAGAATTGCCGATTCACATCTTACTGAATTGGTAGTTTGTGATACCATCCCTCTCGTGAAACCATGTACTAAAATTAAACAATTACCAACAGCAGCATTATTCGCAAAAGCCATTCAAAGAGTGTACGCATACGAGTCTATTAGTTCACTTTTTGTAAAAGCATAATACAATTATTAGCAATGAAAACGATTGAAATTCAAGGTTTAAAAAGGTCTGACTTGACCAAACAATCACTTAAAGCACTTCGTATTGACGAGCAAGTGCCTTGTGTACTTTATGGTGGAGCAGAACCCATTCACTTCTCTGTGCCTTTGTCTCAGTTCAAAGGTTTAGTTTATACACCAAACGTGTATATCGTGAAAGTTATGGTTGACGGAAAAGATTATTCTTGTGTAATGCAAGATATTCAATTTCATCCAGTTAATGACATCATTCAACACGTTGACTTCTTAGAAATTACAGATAGTAGCCCCGTTACTATTAATGTTCCTATTAAGGTGACAGGAGTTTCTGAAGGTGTTAAGCAAGGTGGAAAATTAGTGACTAAAGTGCGTCGCTTGAAAGTGAAAGCTTTGCCTAAGCAACTTCCAGATTTTATCGAATTGGATATTACTCCTCTTAAAATAGGTGGTACTATTCGTGTTCGTGATTTGAAATCTAAAGGTGTTGAATTTTTAGATTCTCCATCCAACGTAGTTATTGCAGTACGTACTACTCGTAATGTAGCTGCTGCTGAGACTACTGCCGATAAGAAATAATAATCGATAAACGAATATCCGTGAGGAACCTGAATAAGGTTCCTTTCGGTGTTTAATACCAATTGCATTATTAATCTAACCCAATAAATATATTGTATTATGCCGACCTACGTAGATTTGCGTATATCTAATTGGACTATCTTATTATTTAGCGTCGGTATAATATAGGTGTTGTCTTGAAATATCTTATCGCCGGATTGGGAAACATTGGATTGGAATATGTCCATACTCGTCATAATATTGGTTTTGACGTGGTAGAGGCTGTTGCCCATTCGCTAGATGCTACTTTTAAAAACGATAAAAAAGCGTGGTACGCTGAAGCCCGACATAAAGGAAGAGCTCTTTTTTTAATAAAACCGACCACTTTTATGAACTTAAGTGGAGAAGCTGTAAGGTATTGGCTCACTTCACTGAAAATTCCGCGCGAAAACCTGTTAATTGTATCAGATGACCTGGCCTTGCCCTTTGGCTCACTTCGGTTGAAGCCTTCCGGTGGTGCAGCAGGTCATAATGGATTGACTAGCATTATCGAATGCCTTCAAACTGACCAGTTTGCTCGTCTTCGTTTCGGAATTGGAAGCGATTTCGCAAAAGGCCGACAATCGGATTATGTGCTGGGAAAGTGGAACGCCGAAGAAGGAGCCCATCTCCCCGAAAAGATTAGTATGGCTGCCGATATCGTGAAAAGCTTTGCCACCTTAGGTATTCAGCCTACCATGAATTTATTCAATAATAAGTAACGGCAAGGTATTTGTAACGTACACAGTATCTAAAACCTCGTACTCATGAAAAATATTTTATACTCAACTCTTCTTTCCAGCTTTTTAGCGCTTACCGTATCTTCTTCTTTCGCTCAAAATAATTTTAGCGACTTAAGAACTTCAACCAATCAAAAAGAAACTACAATTTCTTTGTACCCAATGCCAACTGAAGGTGTTTTGTTTGTCACGTTTAGTAAATCAATAACGGAAACACCATCCATATTAGTATATGATATGATTGGTAATTTAGTAGAACACATAATTATAGAGCGAGATAATGCTACCACTTTCAATATTAATCTTACTGGAAAAAAAGCAGGATTTTATTTCGTTAAAATTCAAACAGACACAGAAAGCTTTTCACGTAGAATCACAGTGAAGCCATAACAAAGTATAGTCAATAAAAAACGGCTGCCTCTCTGAAGCAGCCGTTTTTTATTTGGAGTAATGGGAAGTGTTTTTTTTCGCAATATTATTGCTTAACTAATTTCTTAGTAGCGATACCTTCGTTGCTAATGAATCGAATAAAGTAAACTCCTTTTGCTAATGACTTCGTGTCAATGTTAGAAGATACTAAGTTGTTCATTTGCTCTTTGAATATTACTTGTCCTACCATGTTAACAATTTCAACATTGATGTTTTGTGCAATAGAACTATTTTTAATAGTAATTACATCAGTAAATGGATTCGGATATACGGAGAAATCTTTTGCATTAATTTCGTTAGTGCCGGTGGTTAATGCATTCACTTCAAATGAAAATGCTCCAATTGCACCACTGAATCCATCTACCATAATATAATAAGTTGTGCCACCCAATAAAGCTACAGTATCCGCAGTAGGCGTTCCTGGTATTGCTCCATTTAAACAATCAACATAAAAAATTGCATCGGTGCAAGTATTACCATCAAACAAACCCAACCAAATTCGTGCACCGCCTACAACGGGAGCATCTGTTGCAAATTCATAATCGCCACTAACTAATGGATTGAAATAATACCATAGTGTATTGTTAGGCGTACTGCAAGCAAATCCAGCAACAATTACTTCCCCATCACGGTCATCAGTAAAAGAAGCGTAAGTTGTATTTTCCGAATAAACTGTTCCTAAAAAAACTGGAATTGCACCACAAATAGTATCATTCTGTGGCGGAGGAACTGGAGTACAATTAATAAAGTTAGAAGCATTATTTAATTTAATTGCTGCATATCCAATTCCTGCAGTTCCTAAATTTCCACAATTTCCATCTGAATCAAATACAAGATAGTATTTTCCTGTGTATGGAGCAATAAAGTTTAAGCTATTAGGACATGCTGCAGCAACATAAGCTCCTGGAATAATAACTCCCATTCCATTAGCTGCACCTGTTGAGTCAACAATGGTTAATGAAGCTGGATTGCCAGAGCATCCATCAATAAAAAATGTAACATCAGAACCTGCAAATAAATTGATCCAGTATCCATCTCCATCATAATAATCCCAATTAGTACGAGTAATTAATGTATCATGATTATTACACATAAATGCTGTATATTGAACAGTGGGTGTACCGGGGTCACTCCATGCTGATGGAGCATAAGTTGCCATCGGTAAACATTGGCTGTTTACATCTAAACCAAAGAATATGGTTAGTAAAATAATAAGGGTAAATTTTTTCATGCTTTTGGGTTTTATTTCTCTCGCAAATTTATGAATATGAAATGTATATTAAACATGAAATCTTGCATTTATTAATCTTATAGATTTTAGTCTTTAATAATTGATAATTAAATAATTATATTATAATTCTGAAGGCAGTTTTAAACTGAAGCTTGTCTTTTAATTTAAAGGAATATAGTTTAATTGGCAGAAATGACTTAAATGGCTCTACTTTCTTCTTTCATTTACCAAATTGTACTTTTTTTGGAAGAATATTGTGCTGATATTGTCTCTGTTTTTGTGATTGCTGCTTCTTGTTGTTAGTCTTTCCTTTTGAAAATTTTATGAGATTTTTATACCGAATTCTAAACATATCTGCCAGTTTGAGGCTCTTTTTTACCGGATGCTAAGTTTACTTTGTAGGTATTATAAAATGTATCTAGTTTCACGATATCACTTAAAAATAATCATCATGAAATCAAAATTTAAATTCTACCTGACTGTATTTGTGTTAACATTTATCGTCGAAGCTTCTAATGCACAGAACTGGTTACTTTCCGGAAATGCGGGAACAAACCCAAGTGCTGATTTTATTGGAACAACCGATAGTAAAACGTTTCGTATCCGTACGAATAATTTGAATAGAATGAGTATTCTACAAAATGGAAAAGTCGGTATTGGTATCAATAGCCCGGAATGGAAACTTGATGTGAAAGCAGGAAGTATTAATACTGACTCTGTGTATCGAATTAATGGTGTTCAAGTGTTATCATTAAATGGTGTAAATAGTTTGCAGTTGGGCCCGGGAAGTAATTTTGTTGGTATCGGCACAGCCAATCCATTAACCCCCCTGCATATTACCACGGCGAATCAAGAACCGCTTCGAATAGCGGGTAGTACATCATTGATAAATGGAACCGGAATGTTTATGTCTTTTTATGAAAATAATATTTACCGAGGATATATTGGCTCATATTCAGGAGCAAGTACAGATGTGGATTTTGGTACAGGTTCAGGCAATGCAAATGGGAGTGTGCATTTAACCATCGGTGCAATTCCTCGTTTTACTTTAACTAGTAGTGGTCATGTGGGTATCGGTACTACTTCTCCGGTTAGCAAATTGTCCGTAATCCAGACAGGAACTACAACTCCTTCTTTTGAGTTATCCAATACTTCTAAAGGACCTAATATTAGTTACGGTCATTTTGGTGCTAACGGTGATTGGTTCTTACGATCAGCAGCTAATAATGGTTATGTAATTCTTCAGGATCAAAGCGCAGGTTACGTTGGTGTAGGTACCACGTATGTTCCGAGTGGGTATAAAATGGCAGTAAATGGTAGAGTAATATGTACTGAACTCAAAGTACAACTTGCTTCTGCATGGCCTGATTATGTTTTTAAACCGGAATATTCATTGATGAGTTTGCCGGAACTAAGTTCATTTATTAATAGTAATGGTCATTTACCGGGTATACCTTGTGCTGAAACTGTGGAGTCAAGTAATGGAATTGAAGTAGGTGAAATGCAAAGACTGCTAGTAGAAAAGATTGAAGAATTGACACTCTATATATTGAAACAAGAGGAAAAAATTCAACAATTACAGCAATCAGTTGAACAATTAAAGAAATAAAATCATGAAAAATTTGAACTTCCTTGTCGGATGTTTCATGTTGATTTTGTTTCTGCAAGCAGAAGCACAACAACCTGAACATTTACCCGACTATAAAACGAATCCAGTGCATTTCAATACCTATGTATCTCAATATCAGGATTGGCTTAAAAGTAAAAAAGAAAGAGCAGAAACACCCGCTGAAAAAAGATTAGTAGAGCGGAAGTCTAAACATTTTTATAGATGGTTTTGGTTGAATAAAGACCGCTTGGATGTTAATGGTTACACGGTGAACACACAGTGGAAAGCCATTGAAGCAAATCAAAATGTAAATTCAGCTATTGCGAATGCAAGAGCTTTACCAGGTGGAGACTGGGTAAACCTTGGACCTACCCAGGTGAATTCTTTAATTCCAAGCGCTCAGCAAGGAATTGGAAGAGTAGATTGTATAGCATTCAATAATGCTTCATCGGAAGTTTTTGTAGGGACTGCTGCCGGTGGATTATGGAAACGTCCTGCTTCAGGAGGAACTTGGTCGTGTATTACCAACTCAATTCCTAACCTGAGTGTTTCCTCCATTAGTATTAATCCTTCAAACCCTCTTGAAATTTTACTGCTCACCGGAGATGCACACGGTGCAGATAATCCAAGTATCGGTTTGTTAAAGACAAATGACGGTGGACTTTCTTGGAACCAAACCGGATTAAAATGGCAGAGGGATTCTTTGGTTCGTTGTTATAAAGTTTTGCGTAATCCGTTTGCTTTACAAACTATTTACGTAGCGAGTAGTGTAGGCTTATTGAAGTCTACAGATGGAGGGTCAACCTGGATTAACGCACAGGTGGGTTTTTTTATTGATGTAGAAATTAAACCGGGAAGCTCCAGCACGTTGTATGCTTCAACGAACAATGCATTTTATATTTCAACGAATACAGGCACCCTTTGGACTCAGGTTACGATTCCGGGATTAGCTAATTCCGGTGCTGACCGTTGTGAACTTGCAGTATCTCCGGCTTCATCTTCCACTGTATATTTTGCAGCCGGAAAAAATGCTTTACCCGGATTTATTGGATTGTGGAAATCTACTTCGTCAGGATCTGCCGGCAGTTGGAATTTAATTTCTTCAGCTGCTACCACATCGGATGTTTTTATAGATGGTTCCGCATCTTATTCTCAAGCATCTTATGATTTCGCGTTTGCTGTAAATCCTTCAAACATAAATGAGGTTTTTATTGGAGGAATTGATACCTACAGAAGTATTAATGGCGGCGTTTCTTTTAATCGTGAAAGTAGTTACTATCAGTTGGGAAACGACAATATGCATGCCGATCAACATGCCTTTGAGTATGATGGAGCCGGCAACATGTGGGTAGGAAATGATGCAGGTGTATTTAGGTATACACCTTCTAATCCCACTTCTAAATGGACCGCTGAATATAACGGTCTCGCCATAACGCAATATTATGGAATCGGACTTGATCGTGATCCCAATATTTTCGGGAATTATGAAGCTAATTATCTAGGGGCGCAAGATAACGGCCAGCACAGATATGACGGAGATGCGAATAATCAAATTGTATACTTTGGAGATGGCGGCGATGCGGTGGTTGATTATACGAATGACAATACGTATTACTGGAATGGTAATGCAAAACTTTTTAAAAACTGTGCGCCGGCTCCTCCTTGTGATAAAACACCTCCCGTAACAACGTGTAATTGTTTGGATACAAATTATAATTTGAACGGGGTGACACCTAATCGTCCACTCGTCATTGATCCCTCGGACCATAATATCATTTATCATGGCTTGTTTTGTTTATGGCGCTCTTTGAATGGAGGTGATACCTGGAGTTTATATCCGGGTTTCAATTGCAGCGTTGGTGGATTTTCTACCGCACTGGAAGTAGGGGTAGGCTATAAATGGATTAGTAAAAGCCGCGCTGTTTTTCGCGAAACTTCGCCAGGTGTATGGTTAAATGTTACTTCTAATTTAGGGCCAATCTTGACGACAAATAATCTAGATATTACAGATATTGCAGTTAATCCATCAAACCCATTGGAAGCGTGGGTAAGTATGTCCGGTTATAGCGCTGCAAATAAAGTGTTCTATACAACTAATGGTGGCACGAATTGGTTAAACTGGGGGGTAGATATTCCGAATGTGCCTGTTCTGTGTCTTAAGTACCAAAATGGAACTAACGGCGGCCTCTATGCCGGTACCGATCTGGGCATTTATTACACAAATAATGTTTTGCCGAACTTCGTTCCCTTTACAAATGGAATGCCTTCGGTTATCGTGACCGATTTGGATATAAATCCCGGACAAGGACTATTGTATGCAACAACATATGGTCGTGGCTTATGGGCAACAAATTTGGCGGGATCTTGTCCCGCTGATGAGAATACAAATTTATTTGCGTCTTTACCCGGTACGAGTAGTATTCAGGCTTCAAATTCAATTGTGAGCAGCCAGTCGTTTAGCAGTGGCTATGGTCAATCTCTGGAATTGAAAGCAGGAAATTTTGTTCAATTAAATCCCGGATTTGAATCGATGAATGGAACCGTCTTAACAGCAAGAATTGCTGCTTGTAATACAGTAGCAAGACCGGTCATCCATTATAACGATGGAGTACTCGTGTTAAGTACTAAAGAACTTTCTGCCGGAATTAATGTTGAGCCTGTTCGAAATAAATCGGAAAGTTTTAAAATGTTACTACATCCAAATCCTGCATCTGATTTATTACAAGTGCAACTTGAGAATATGGCAGAAAGTAGAATGGAAATTCATATCACTGATTTATCGGGTCGATTGGTTCTACGTATGAAAACAGATGATGTGATGGATAGCGGAGTTTATCGGATACCTGTAGACGTAAGTGCTTTTCCAGCGGGAACCTACATCGTAAAAACAATTTCCGATGGAACAACAATAGCCAAACCTTTTGTAAAATTATAGACTACATTTTCTTTGTTTCTGTTTTAGAAAAATAAAAATGTGTTTTAAATAAAAAAGTGATTGTCATTATTGACAATCACTTTTTTATTTTTTATAAACGGCTATCTTTTACTTTTTAGGAAAGCATGCAATTTTTCAATTGTTAACTTTTATACCTAATTCTTTTAATTGTTCATCATGGATCACCGACGGAGCATCAATCATCACATCTCTTCCCGAATTATTTTTTGGGAATGCAATGAAGTCGCGGATACTCTCTGATCCTCCAAACAATGAACAAAGTCTATCGAAGCCAAATGCAATCCCACCGTGTGGAGGTGCGCCATATTCAAAGGCTGTCATTAGGAATCCAAATTGTGCTTGCGCTTCTTCATCTGTAAAACCTAAAATGCTAAACATTTTTTTCTGCAAATCTTTATTGAAGATGCGAATACTTCCACCGCCTACTTCAACTCCGTTAATAACCATGTCGTATGCGTTCGCACGAATCTTTCCTGGATCAGTATCCAATAAAGAAATATCATGCACTAAAGGAGATGTAAAGGGATGATGCATCGCAAAGAAACGAGATGCTTCTTCACTGTATTCCAACAATGGAAAATCAACGACCCATAAGCACTGGTAATTGTCTTTATTGCGCAATCCTAAGCGAGTGCCCATCTCTAAGCGTAATTCATTTAATGCTTTTCGAGTTTTATTAGCTTCTCCAGCCATGACCATTAATAAGTCTCCCGGTTCTGCATTGAAGGCTTCCGCCCACTTTTTTAATTCTTCCGGAGAATAGAATTTATCAACCGTCGATTTAACACTTCCGTCCGCACCAATTTTCACATAGACGATACCGTTAGCGCCCACTTGTGGACGCTTAACAAATTCTATCAATTCGTCCGTTTGCTTTCTGGAGTATTCCGCACACCCCTTCGCGCAAATTCCAACTACTAATTCAGCATCATCAAATACTTTGAATCCTTTTCCTTTCACAATATCATTCAATTCGCAAAAGCGCATTTCAAATCGTGTGTCAGGTTTGTCGCAACCGTAGTACTTCATGGCATCGGCATATGTCATACGTGGTAATTCACCTATGTCAATTCCTTTCACGGTTTTGAAAAGATGACGAACCAGTCCTTCAAAAGTTTGAAGGATGTCTTCTCGCTCAATAAAACTCATCTCGCAGTCAATCTGTGTAAATTCGGGTTGACGATCCGCTCTTAAATCTTCGTCGCGGAAACATTTTACAATCTGATAATAGCGATCAAATCCTGCAACCATCAACAGTTGCTTGAATGTTTGCGGCGATTGTGGTAATGCATAAAATTGCCCCTGGTTCATCCTGGATGGAACAACAAAGTCGCGTGCTCCTTCCGGAGTAGACTTAATGAGGACAGGCGTTTCTACCTCTAAAAACAATTGTTTATCTAAATAATTTCTGGTTTCAATGGCCATACGGTGACGCAATTCCAGATTTGCTCGCACAATACTTCTTCTAAGGTCCAGGTAACGATATTTCATACGGATATCATCCCCGCCATCGGTGTTCTCTTCAATGGTGAAAGGCGGAGTAATGGCCGCATTCAGAACTTCAATATTTGTGACAACGATTTCAATTTCTCCGGTTGGCATTTTGAGGTTTTTGCTCTCCCGTTCTTTTACCGTTCCTTGAACTTTAATGACATATTCCCTGCCTACTTTTCGGGCAGCTTCACACATAGGTGCATTGCTTTCCATATTAAAGGCAAGTTGCGTGAGTCCGTAACGGTCACGTAAGTCAATGAAAGTCATGCCTCCTAAGTCTCTGGAGCGCTGCACCCAACCACTTAAAATTACTTCTTTTCCAATGTCGCTTTTGCGGAGTTCTCCACAAGTATGTGATCTAAACATGTTTATTTTTAATATGGCTACGAATTTAGTAGGATTCTAGCTATTCTAGTGATAAAAGTTGAATTGTTTACTAGGTATTTATGATCTTTGACAAAACAATAATTACCCACTTGTTGAGTTATATTACCTCTATGAATCTTATGAATCGAGTCTTTACGCTCCTCTTTGCCTTGTCCTTTTTGGCCATTCATCCAATCCAAGCTCAGTCGTTTTCGCTTGGTAGTTGGCGCGAACATTTGCCTTATCTTCAAGGAAAAGTAATAGCCATTTCACCTTCGCGAGTTTTTTGTGCTACACAAGATGGATTGTTTTCCTACGAAAAAAGCGACAATAGCCTCAACCGATTTTCTAAGTTGAACGGATTGAATGATTTTGGAATTAGTTCCATCGTTTATTCAGAAACCTACCATGAGCTGATCATCGCCTATAATAATACAAATATCGATTTGCTCAATGATGAAAATCAAATATCGAATTTGAGTGATATTAAAAGAAAAAATATTCCAGGGAGCAAAGTGATCAATCAGCTTAGTTTGGATGGACGCTATGTTTATTTTTCTTGCGGATTTGGAATCGTAGTATTGGATTTACTTCGCAAGGAAATTAAAGACACCTATTTTATTTCAAGTGCCAGTGGTCATCCGGAAGTGATGGATGTCACTACCAATGGAAACGATATTTATGCGGTGACGGATGATGGTGTTTATCAAGCACAGTTGAATAATCCATTCATTGCAAATTATACCGCCTGGACGAAAATTTTAGGGGATACCGGAAATGTTGGAGTGTTTAATCATGCTATTTATTTGAACAATCAACTGCTTGTAAATTATACACGTGCAAATGGAGATACGATGCTAGCATGGAACGGTACTTGGGGCAATCCTTTACCTAGTGAATTAATTTCTTCAGATCAAAAACGAAGCTTACGCAACGAGCAAGGGAAGTTGTATATGACAACGCCTGCAGGTTTGTTTGTTTTTGATTCGAATCTAAATGTGATTCGCAATGTAAATGGAAGTGTAGTTCCGAGTCCTAATTTTAATGATGGTGTGGAGGATGGAAACAACGTTGCATGGATAGGCGATAAAACAAGAGGCTTGTTAAAAGTAGAGGGATCAGCTTTTGAAAAGATTGTACTGCAAGGCCCCAACTCTTCACGGAATTCTGCCATGCAAGTGGTGGATGGCAAGCTATGGGTGGTGCACGGACCTAGAACAGGAGCTTGGTTAAATGCTTATCAGTACGATGGATTTTCGGAGTATGATAATGGAAATTGGGTTACCTATGATGGTAAATCTGCCGCAACACCCTTCTTTTCGCAGTATAATTTTTATGATGCAATGTGTCTTGCGGTGGATCCGTCCAATAAAAATCATGTTTATATAAGTTCAGGTGGGTCTGGAATAATAGAATTAAAAGATGGTCAAGTTGCAGCTCGTTACGATACGTCTAACTCTACCATTACTGCGCAAATTGGAAATCCATCTCAATTTAAAGTGCATGGAATCGCACTCGACCGCGATCGAAATTTATGGATCTCAAATGCCGGAGTGAAAAAAGTAATTAGTGTTTTAAAAACAGATGGTACCTGGAGGACATTTGATTTCCCCGGAAAAATTAATGCACAAGCTAAAACGGGAGATTTGATCGTAGATTTAAATGGATATGTGTGGACCACTATTTTTGAAAACGTGGGCGGGAACGATGGGATTTTAGTTTTCAATCCCAATAATACGATCGATAATATAACAGATGATAAATTTGATGTAGTAGATTTTGCATCGAATCGTATTCGTGCGTTGTCGATGGATAAAGAAGGAACGATTTGGATTGGTACGCAAACAGGAATTTATTTATTTTATCCACCTTCTCTTTCTCCTCAACAAATATTGATTCGTCAAGATAATTCTTATCAGTATTTGCTGGCATCAGAAGTGGTTACTGCCATTGCAGTAGATGGTGCCAACAGAAAATGGGTCGGTACAGAAGCCGGTGGAGTGTATTTGTTCAGTGCGGATGGACAAAATCAAATTAGACATTTTACCTTGGAAAATAGTCCACTTTTTTCAAATAATATTACATCGATCACCATCAATGGAAAAACCGGTGAAGTTTATTTTGGAACTGATAAAGGATTGATAAGTTATCAAAGTGATGCCGTTGAACCCAATGATGAAATTACAGGATGTGATAATATTGTTGTTTATCCAAATCCTGTACGTAAAGAATACGACGGCCCCATTGCTATAAAAGGATTAGTGCCCAATGGAATCGTGAAAATCACAGATGTGAGTGGCGGGTTAGTCTATCAAACTACCGCACTCGGTACACAAGCTATTTGGAATGGTACAAATTTGAAAGGTGAAAAAGTAGCAACTGGTGTTTATCTTGTTTTTTCTTCCGATGCTACCAGTGAGAACAATT
>JBJXGU010000230.1:0-24532 GCA_046160245.1 Bacteroidia bacterium | reverse complement strand
CTCGTTACCATTCCAATTCAGATCAGATTCAACTCCACGCTGAAAAACTGAAAGGCAACAAAGGTGTATTGCGATTGATGGACATTAGAGGCCGAATCATTTTCCAAAAACAAATTGACAATATTGCTGCAGGAAATCTCGACATAGAAATCCCTGCAAAAGGAATGAACGCCGGAATTTATTTAGTGAATTTGATAACCGAAAGGGATAATATTTCGGGGAAGGTGGTGAAGTATTAATTTAAAAAATACAATATGAAAAATATTTTACTGAAACTTATTTGCATTTTTACTCTGTCAATAGGGACAACTACTGTTTCAAAAGCACAACTTGTTTATATTCCCGACTCAGCTTTTAGAGCATATTTAAATCAAAACTTTGGGGCTTGTATGGTGGGGGATTCTATTGATTCTTCTTGTCCGGCTGTTTTGTCTGCGAAAAAAATTGATGTGAGAAATCGCGGAATATTTAATTTGAGTGGAATAGAAATTTTTGTAAATGATACTTTGTTAGATTGTTCCGCGAACCAACTCACTTCATTGCCAAATTTTCCGCAGTCGATAACTTATTTTGATTGCTCCAACAACCAACTTTCCTCCATGCTCAATTTGCCGTTGTCGTTAACTTATTTTGATTGCTCCAACAACCAATTCTCCTCCTTGCCCAATTTACCTCTGTCGTTATCTCACCTTTATTGCTTTGAAAACCAACTCACCTCCTTGCCCATATTGCCGACGCCGTTAACTATACTTGAATGTCATGAAAACCCACTTACCGCCTTGCCTGCATTGCCGGCGTCGTTAACTCACCTTACTTGCGTCGACAATCAACTCACTACCTTACCTGCATTGCCAGCGTCATTAATTCATCTGAATTGCTACGACAATCAACTCACTTCCTTGCCCGCATTGCCGGCGTCGTTAGCTTTACTTAATTGTTCATTAAATCCACTCAGCACATTGCCCACATTGCCGACGTCGTTAACTATTCTTTATTGCGTAGATAACCAACTCAATACCTTGCCCGCATTGCCAGCGTCGCTAACTCATCTTTTTTGCAACAATAACGATCTCAGTTCCTTGCCAAACTTGCCGGCAACGTTAATTTTTCTTCGTTGTTATGACAACCAACTTTTATCCTTGCCCGCATTGCCGGCGTCGTTAACTTTACTTGATTGCAGCGGTAACCAACTCGCTACCTTACCCGCATTGCCGACACTTTTAAATGAGCTTCGGTGCGACCAAAACCTACTCTATTCACTGCCCACATTGCCTGCATCTCTGATTTATCTTGAGTGCAACAATAATCAGCTTACTTCCTTGCCTCCATTGCCATTTTCGTTAACTAATCTTACTTGTAGTAACAACCCATTAACTTGTTTGCCATCCCTAAATAATGTCACAAATTTATACTTCACTAATACATTGGTAAATTGTTTGCCAAACTATGGCATTGTGACAGCGAGTAATCCAGTTGTTACCACAATTCCAATATGTGGCATTTTTAACACCAACGGCTGTGGCGTATTTTGGAATATAGAAGGCACAACATTTTTTGATGCTGATACAAATTGTAACCAGGGAAGCAGCGAGCCACTTTTCAAAAATCAAAAATTGAATTTGTATAAAAATGGAGTGTTGGATCAACAAACCTATTCAAATATAAACGGCGATTATGATTTCAATACATTTTCCTTTGATTTATATACAACTGAATTAGATGTATCTGGATTACCATTTGATATACATTGCCCATCATTAGGATTTTATTTAGATTCTATTACGGCTATTGATTCGATAAAAATTGATCGAGATTTTGGCTTGAAATGCAAGGATGTTGACTTAGCAGTCACCAGCATTTTTTCTAATAATTTGAGACCGGCAAGTATTAGAGAAATTAAAATTCAAGCCGGCGATTATTCTAATTATTTTGGAGCACATTGTGCCATGGGAATAAGTGGAACAGTTACTATCACCATTACCGGTGAATGTAATTATTTTTCACCTGCTATTGGTGCATTAACACCAAATATAGTCACTGGAAATGTTCTCACTTACAATGTTGTTGATTTTGGCATATTAAGTTACGACAGCAGTTTTAATTTTAATATTTTGGTAGATACTTCGGCTGCATTAGCTAGTCTAATTTGCATACAAGTTTCCATTTCCACCCCGTCTGCAGAATTAAATTACTACAATAATTTATTATCACAATGTTTTACGGTGGTAGGCAGTTTTGATCCCAATGACAAAACAGCATTTCCAAACTCTACTTTAGATATTAGCGGTGATCGTTGGTTGACGTATTTGATCCGTTTCCAAAATACCGGAACTGCATCTGCTGAACATATTTTTATAACTGATACATTGAGTACATCGTTGGATTGGTCTACATTTAATTTGCTTAGCTATAGCCACCAACCTCTCACGCAAGTTTACATTGATGGACTAGTAAAATTTAGTTTTCCGCATATTAATTTACCCGATAGCAATACAAACGAACCAGCAAGTCATGGCTTTGTGCAATATAAAATTCGAGCAAAGGATAGTTTGTCTATTGGAAGTACAATTGAAAACACCGCTAATATTTTCTTCGATTTCAATGCACCTGTGATAACAAATACTACTAGTAATGCTATTATAAATTGTTCCATTCCACCCACTATTATTTCGGCAAGTATTTGCAATGGGGAAGCATACTCACTCAATGGTGCATTGTATTATAATGATGGCACCTATCAGCAAAAATTAATTACAAGTGTTGGATGTGATTCCATCATTGAATTACAACTAACGGTTTCAAGTATTACAAATACTATTTCTCAATCTTCCGCAATTTTACAAACCGCTGCGAGTGGTTCGGGGTATCAGTGGATCGATTGCGCTACGAATTCAGCCATTACAGGTGCAACGAATTCAACATATCAACCCACTCAATCAGGCGACTACGCTGTAGCAGTTACCTATGGCAATTGCATCGACACTTCGTCCTGCTTTGCATTCTCCATGGTTGGACTTCCTTCATCCATTGGGGCGGATGTGATTTTCCAAACTCGCTATAATTCAAATGCAGATCAGATTCAACTTCACGCTGAAAAACTGAAAGGTTACAAAGGTATGTTGCGATTGATGGACATTAGCGGAAGAATTATTTTCCAGAAACAAATTGAAAATATAGCTGCAGGAAATCTCGATATAGAAATCCCCGCAAAAGGAATGAACGCTGGAATTTATTTGGTGAACTTGATTACCGAAAGAGATAATATTTCGGGGAAGGTGGTTAAGTATTAGCTTGATGAATGCTGGAGCCGCACTTTGATTTTGATTGCACATTGATTTGTTTTCACGCATATTTTTATGGAAAAACACTCAATTCGTAGGAATTAGGTCAATTAAAGCTGAATTTTAACTGATTATTCTTCAATTTTTAGTCTGACATCTTGTCAGTAGAGTGCTATTTTATGTATCTTTGCAGTCCATAATACTGACGCTACATAGTTAAATTTTCTTAAAAGAAAATAATTCAATGTAGGTCAGCATTATACCATAAATATCATAGACCAAAATAGAATTATAGTTGGTATAATTTAAAGATGTTGCACGAAGGAAATAAAGTGATTGATGAAAAGCGCCAAGGGGAAGCCTTGATGCTGGAAGTAGCAGTACCCCTGAATGGCAAGAAACTATTTTTGGAAAGTTATGGTTGCGCCATGAATTTTTCGGATAGCGAAATTGTTGCGTCGATCTTAACTGGAAACGGATTTGAAACGACGAAGGATTATAAATTAGCTGATGTGATTTTCATTAACACTTGCGCCATCCGTGATCAAGCCGAAACGCGTGTGCGGACACGATTACAAGATTTTAAGAAATTAAAGAAACAAAATCCTTCCTTGATTGTAGGTGTTCTTGGCTGTATGGCCGAGCGATTAAAATCGAAGTTTTTAGAAGAAGAATTATTAGTAGATATTGTTGCAGGTCCAGACGCTTATCGCGATTTACCGAATTTAATTGAGCAAGTAGAAGGTGGGCAAAAAGCAGTGAATGTATTGCTTTCAAGAGAAGAAACGTATGCCGATATTAGTCCTGTACGTTTAGGAACCAATGGAATTATCGCCTATGTTTCCATCATGCGCGGCTGCGATAATATGTGCTCGTTTTGTGTAGTACCTTTTACCCGTGGACGTGAGCGTTCACGAGATCCAGAAAGTATCATAGCGGAATGTAAAAAGCTTTTTGAAGATGGATATCGCGAAGTAACTTTACTCGGACAAAATGTTGATTCTTACCTCTATTGGGGCGGCGGACAAAAGAAAGATTTGGAGGAAACTCTTGTGCATGCAGCACTCAATCATCAATTACCATCTGAAGAACAAAAACGATTTACCACTTTCGCCGATTTATTAGAATTAGTAGCCCGTGTTCATCCTGACTTACTCGTTCGCTTTTCAACAAGTAATCCGCGTGACATGACGGATGCAGTTTTACATTCCATTGCTAAACACGAAAATATTTGCAAGTATGTACATCTTCCTGTTCAAGCCGGAAGCAGTAGCATGTTGGAAAGAATGAATCGCGGATACACGCGTGAACAATACATAGATCGCATTGAAGCTATTCGTAGAATCATTCCCAACTGTGGAATCAGTACCGATATCATCAGCGGATTTTGTGGAGAGACGGAAGAAGAACATCAAGAAACGATCAGCTTAATGAAATGGGCCGGTTATCACTTCTCCTATATGTTCAAGTATTCTGAGCGTCCGGGAACAGCGGCTGCAAAAAAATATGTTGACGATATTCCCGAAGAAGTAAAAGGAAGAAGATTGCAGGAGATCGTCGATCTACAACAAGTATTATCTGCAAACCGTTCGGCAGATGCAATTGGAAAAACATACAAAGTACTGATCGAAGGATTTTCAAAGAAGTCGAAGGAAATGTACTCTGGAAGAAATTCGCAAGGAACGGTAGTCGTATTTCCTTGCGGCGATTTGAAGCCCGGTGATTGTGCCGATGTGATCATCACCCGAGTAACGGTAGCCACACTGATTGGAGAAGTAGTGAAAAAATATCCAAAAACTGATTTTCAATTTACGGTATGAAACTACAAGAGCTAAAAAATAGATTTGGAATTATCGGTAACTCACCGCTGTTAGATCATGCCATCGATATTGCACGACAAGTAGCACCTACCGACCTTTCGGTTTTAATTTCTGGAGAAAGTGGAACTGGAAAAGAAATTTTTCATCAGATCATTCACTTCCTCAGCAGTCGAAAACACGGACCTAATATTTCCGTGAACTGCGGTGCTATTCCCGAAGGAACCATCGACTCCGAATTATTTGGTCACGAAAAAGGTTCTTTCACAGGAGCACACGAAGCACGCAAAGGTTATTTTGAAGTGGTAAATAGCGGCACTATTTTTTTAGATGAAGTTGCCGAGTTACCCCTCATGACACAAGTGCGTTTATTACGCGTATTAGAAACCGGTGAATTTATTCGCGTTGGTTCTAGCAAAATGCAAAAAACTGATGTGCGTGTGGTTGCAGCATCCAATGTACTTTTAACCGAAGCCATCGAAAGAGGAAAATTTAGAGAAGATTTATACTATCGTTTAAATACAGTTCCCATTCATGTTCCTCCATTGCGTGATCGAAAGGGAGATATCTTTTTACTGTTTAGAAAATTTGCTGCCGACTTTGCCGATAAATATAAAATGCCGGTCATTCATCTTTTACCTGAAGCACAGCAATTGTTGATTAACTACCGCTGGCCGGGGAATGTGCGACAATTAAAAAATGTGACGGAACAACTTTCCATCTTAGAAAAAGAAAAAGAAATTACGCCCGAAATTTTGTTGAAATATTTGCCGGGGAATGAGAATAATTCTATGGCGATGGTATTGAAAGATGTGACCAATACCAATGGTGAATTTACCGAGCGAGAATTACTTTACAAAGTACTTTTCGAAATGAAAAAAGATTTGACCGACTTGAAAAAAGTAGTTTCGGGAATCATGTCGGGAAACACCAATACGTTGAAAGATCAAATGAATTTTGAACATGAATCGTACACAGAAAATGATCATAATTTAATTCATACTGAACCAGGAGTTACACTTTCAACGAAAGCCATAAAGATTGATGCGCATGAATCTTTTGCGGTTGAAACCTTGTCGCTTTCTGACAAAGAAAAAGAAATGATTACTAAGGCGCTCGACAAATACAAAGGAAAACGAAAAGATGCTGCTAAAGAGTTGGGTATTTCAGAACGCACTTTGTATCGCAAAATAAAAGAATACGATATCAACGGATGAAAAAAATAATTCTAATTTCTATCGTTGTTATGCTCGCATTTTTGTCGGGTTGTGGGATGTATTCCTTTTCCGGTGCATCCATCTCCCCAGAAGTAAAAACATTTTCGGTGCAATATTTTGCGAACCGTGCACCCTTAGTACAGCCTACCTTAAGTCAGGCTTTTACCGAAAGAATTAAAGATCGGTTCATCTCACAAACCTCTTTGAGGCAAGTAGATCGCGATGGAGATATTCAATTTGAAGGGTACATCAGCGACTATCGAGCACAGCCGGTTGCGATCCAAGGCACGGAGACTGCTGCATTAAACCGCCTAAGTATTAGTGTACTGGTAAAATTTACCAATACAAAAGATGCTACACAAAGTTTTGAAAGTACTTTTACACGCTATGCCGACTATGACAGTCAGAAAAGTTTAGCCGAAGTTGAGTTAACTTTGATTGATGAAGTGAACAAGCAATTAGTAGACGATGTATTTAATAAATCCGTGAGCAACTGGTAATGACAAAAGAAGAATTTTTATCACTGATACGTACACCTGATGAGGTCATTCATCAGCGACCTGAGGCTATTTCCTCGTTGGTAAAGGAATTTCCTTATTGTCAGGCTTTGCGTTACTTCTATTTATTGCAATTACACGGGCAAAATCATATTTCTTACGCACAGCAATTAAAATTAAGTTCGGCGTATGCTCCCGATAGAAAGCGTTTGCACCAGTTGATTCATCCTGAATTATTGATGCACGATTCGGTAGCTTGGAATGAAAACATCGCCTTAGAAAATGAAGGGATGATTGATACTTCCAGCGAGAAGAAAGAAGTTTCTTCTGTTGATATTGTTGATATTCCAACCGATGAAACCATCGGCACCAGTCAAAATCATCCAGACGAAATCAGTGAAGAGATCCCTTTCTATTCTTCTGTAATCCCATCTCCAAAAGCAATTGAAGAAGAGACGAATGAAGTGCAAAGTGATGAAGATGCTATTTCAGCAGAGGAAATAGTTATTCAGCGTTTGAAAGAATTAAATATTTGGACCGAACCGGAAGTGGAGCAGCTGGCCTCGAGAGCCTCAGCCAGCGGAGGACAGAGCGAGATACAGAGTGAGAATGATAGTGAGAATGATAGTGAGAGTGAAATCCTGAAGTTGAAGCAAAGCGAAATACTTCAGGACGAGGAATTGCTGGCATCGAGAGCCTCAGCCAGCTTAATACAGTCCCGATTGCTATCGGGAGAGAAAGAAAGGGAGAGCGAGGAATTGCTGGCATCGAGAGCCTCAGCCAGCTTAATACAGAGTGAGAAAGAAAGGGAGAGTGAGGAATTGCTGGCATCGAGAGCCTCAGCCAGCGAAGAAAACATTTTAGTTCCGCATGGAATGATTGAGGAAAATGTTGATTCTGATTTAGAAGCGGAAATTGAAGAATTAGAATATTTATCGACAAAGCAAGAAGAAGAAGAAATAAAAGTCGAAACAAAATCTTCATCGAAAGAAAAAGAGTTAGATCCGATTGAAGAATTAATTTTAGAAAACATTGTTACTTCGCAGGTAAATAGTTCTGATTATTTTTCAGAGGGAGCACCAAATGAAATTGCTGCCATCGAAATTTCGGAAGATGAACATCCATCAGTAGGAAATTCTAATGATAATTACGTTCCTGTTAAAGCTATCACAGCTCCGATTGAACCCATCCCCCATCAACCGGGAGAAGTACATTCTTTTGCAGAATGGTTACATCTGAATCAAAAATCGGATTCGAAAATAGAAGAGAAAGTCGAGGAAAGTATGAAAGAAGTTCAGACTGAAACTCCGATTCCCACTGCACAACCATCTCCAAAAACGCTTGAACAAGTAACGATCATTTCTGAAAAAGAAACAACATCAATACCAACAGCAGAAGTAAAAAATTCGAGAGAAGAAATACAAATCGAAGCACACGCAGAAAATGCAATTACTGATTCAGCAGTAAATGCTCCGAAAATGTTGTATGTAAAATCAACATCACCACAGCAACACATCGCTCCTGCTTTGCATCAAAAGGAAACCATTGCTCCCCAATCAAGTCCATCACTTCCGGCTGAAAAAATTCCATTTAGTACTATTTCCAATACGCCATTAGATACCGATCCGAATTTAATTCCGCCTAAAAAGCCGATTCCGGATCCTTCTTTAGTCGATACCGATCCGCCCAAAAGCAAGGTGCCTGCCGACCAGTTAATCGATAAATTCATCAAGCAAGAACCCAGGATTACCCCATCCAAAAGCGCTTTTTATAGTCCGATAAACATGGCGAAGCGAAGTATTATTGAATCGGACGATATCGTAAGTGAAACATTAGCAAATATTTACGCGCAACAAGGAAATTTTCAAAAAGCAATTTCATTCTATACGAAATTAAGCTTGAGATTCCCCGAAAAAAGCCGTTACTTTGCAGCCCTCATTAAAGAATTAGAGAATAAATTAAATACTTGAGCTTAAACCATGTTCACACTCGTACTTGTCCTCATTATTATTGTTAGCTTCCTACTAGGAATCGTTATTTTAGTACAAAACTCTAAAGGCGGAGGTTTATCTTCCGGCTTTGCTGCTTCTAACCAAATTATGGGCGTGCGCAAGACCACCGATTTCCTTGAGAAATTGACTTGGGGATTTGCCATCACCATGTTAGTTTTAGCCATCATTGGTAATTTCGTTATTCCAAGAAATACAGGTACAAACAATGCATCGATCATTGAAGATCAGATTCAAAATGTTCCTGCTGCACAAGCTCCAGCTGCACAACCTGCAGGGCAACCGGCACAACCCGCTGCACAACCAGCTCCTGCAGGTAGTCAGCCAAGTGCTACTCCAGCTCCATAAAATATTCCACTGACAGGTTGTCCAACAATTTGTCAGAGAAATGCTGTCAATTGACCTATACTAGGAAGAATTGACAGCATTTTTGGTTTAAAGCCTCGTGGCACAATTGCTGTTAGTTATTTTACAGGGAGAAAATCCCTTCAATAATTCATTTAACAAATCCTTAAATAAACTCAAGAAAAATGAGCAAAGTAAGCATCAAACCATTAGCAGACCGCGTGATCGTTGAAGTATCACCAGCTGAAGAGAAAACCGCTAGCGGACTTATTATCCCTGACACCGCAAAAGAAAAGCCTCAAAAAGGAACTGTAGTTGCTGTAGGAGAAGGTAAAAAAGACGAGCCGATAACCGTAAAAGTAGGCGACACCGTTTTATACGGAAAGTATGCAGGAACCGAAATTAGTGTAGACGGAAAGGAATTTTTAATCATGCGCGAATCCGACATTTTCGCAATTATTTAATTGAATCACTCAACCTTTAAAATCAAAAAAAACTAAAATAATTATGGCAAAAGAAATCTCTTTTAACCTAGAAGCACGTGATGCTTTGAAGCGTGGTGTTGACGCATTAGCTAATGCAGTGAAGGTGACATTGGGTCCAAAAGGACGTAATGTAATTATCGATAAAAAATATGGTGCTCCAAGTATCACTAAAGATGGTGTTACGGTTGCAAAAGAAATTGAATTAAAGCATCCAGTAGAAAACATGGGCGCTCAAATGTTGAAAGAAGTAGCTTCAAAAACAGCCGATGTTGCTGGTGATGGAACGACTACTGCAACAGTTTTAGCACAAGCTATTGTTACTGCTGGGTTGAAAAACGTTGCTGCGGGTGCAAATCCAATGGATTTAAAACGTGGTATCGACAAAGCCGTTTTAGCTGTTGTAGATAGCCTGAAAAAAATGAGCAAGAGTGTTGGTGACGACATTCAGAAAATTGAGCAAGTAGCCACCATCTCTGCTAACAACGATAGCGAAATTGGAAAGTTGATTGCACAAGCGATGGAGAAAGTGAAGAAAGAAGGTGTTATTACTGTTGAAGAAGCGAAAGGAACTGAAACTACAGTGACTGTAGTAGAAGGTATGCAATTCGATCGTGGATACATCAGTCCGTACTTCGTAACGAACGCTGATAAAATGGAATCTGTTTTAGAAAGCCCATACATTTTACTTTACGACAAAAAAATCAGTAACATGAAAGAATTGTTACCGGTGTTGGAGAAAGTTGTTCAATCAGGTCGTCCAATGTTGATTATCGCTGAAGATGTAGACGGAGAAGCATTAGCAACATTAGTTGTAAATAAATTACGTGGATCATTAAAAATTGCTGCAGTGAAAGCTCCAGGATTTGGTGATCGTCGTAAAGCGATGATGGAAGATATCGCAATTCTTACTGGTGGAACTGTGATCAGCGAAGAGCGTGGATTCAAATTAGATGCTGCTGACTTAACGATGTTAGGTTCTGCTGAAAAAATCAGCATCGACAAAGACAATACAACGATTGTTAATGGTGCTGGTGAAAAGAAAGATATCACTGCACGCGTGAATCAAATCAAAGCACAAATTGAAACGACAACTAGCGATTACGATAAAGAAAAATTACAAGAGCGCTTAGCTAAATTAGCCGGTGGTGTTGCTGTTCTTTATGTAGGTGCTGCTACTGAAGTGGAGATGAAAGAGAAGAAAGATCGTGTTGACGATGCATTACATGCTACACGTGCTGCGGTGGAAGAAGGAATAGTACCAGGAGGTGGAGTTGCTTACATCCGTGCTATTGCTGCATTAGAGAAAATGAAAGGAACCAATGATGATGAGACTACAGGTATCAGCATCGTGAAACGTGCTTTAGAAGAGCCGCTTCGTCAAATCGTTTCGAATGCAGGAATGGAAGGATCTATCGTTGTACAAAAAGTACGCGAAGGAAAAGATGACTTCGGTTACAATGCTCGTACTGATGTGTACGAAAACATGTTGAAAGCTGGAGTTATTGATCCTACTAAAGTAACACGTGTTGCTTTAGAGAACGCTGCTTCTATCGCTGCGATGTTGTTAACTACAGAGTGTGTATTAAGCGACATTAAAGAAGACAAACCTTCAATGCCACAAATGCCAGGTGGTGGAATGGACGGTATGTACTAAAATTAAATTCCAAAGAATGTATAGAGAGCTGCTCCGATTAGAGCGGCTCTTTTTTTTGGAAGGTTACGAATTACGAATCGATACGAATGTACGAATTACGAAAACGCAGATATACGCATACGCGAAAGATGCGAAATGCGAATTAACCTACCTAAGCTAAAGCTTCGGCAGGCAGGCACGAAATGCGAAACTTTTGCGAAATTTATGGGCTGAAGAATTACCCATCCAACTCCCTAAAGGGCTATCGGGATCATAAATTTACAATTGCGAGGCTTCGCGACACCTCAGAAGTACAGTGCGTTGCACAGACTTTTCAGCATAGCAATTTACCCCTGCAGTATTCCACTACGCTACAACTGCAGGGCGAAGCAATTCACCAATCCACCAATTTTCCGGAGCTGTAAACATTATTCTTAAAACATTTTCCATTCGCAGCGCTTTTTCCTATTTTCGTGGGATGGTGAACACAGAGCAACTTTATAAATATTTTCTCGAGAGTCAATTGGTATCTACCGATACGCGCAACCTTCCTTTGGAATGTATTTTCTTTGCGTTGAAAGGTCCTAGTTACAATGGGAATTTGTTTGCTATGCAGGCTTTGGAGAATGGAGCATCTTATGCTGTTGTGGACGAGAACGTAGGTGATGATCCTCGACTCCTACGTGTTGAAAATGTTTTGAAGAGCTTACAGGATTTGGCAACCTATCACCGACAAGTGCTCGATATACATGTGCTCGCCATCACTGGCAGCAATGGAAAAACAACGACGAAGGAATTATGTCATGCTGTTTTGAAAAAAGATTTTGAAGCGATTGCTACGATCGGAAATTTGAATAATCATATTGGTGTACCCTTGACGTTGTTGCGGTTGAGCGACGAACACGATTTCGCCATTGTGGAAATGGGCGCTAATCATCAAAAAGAAATTGCTGAACTCTGTCAAATTGCGCAACCTGATTATGGATTGATCACCAACATTGGAAAGGCACACCTCGAAGGGTTTGGTGGTATAGAAGGTGTGAAGAAAGGTAAAGGTGAGATGTATGATTATTTACGAAGTGCTGGAGGACTCATCTTTGTTCATCTCGACAATACCATACTGCGTGAACAACTACGCGGATACGATAGCATTGTTACCTATGGAGAAAGCACGCAAGCGCAATACCGAGGTGGAATTGTACCAAGTTTGACTACTAATTTGGAAGTGGAAATTACACATCCTTTTGAATTAAATATAAAAACTAAATTCACTGGCGATTACAACTTCCAAAATATCATGTGTGCAGTTGCCATTGGTGCGCATTTTGGTGTAGACCCATTCGACATTAAAGAAGCCATTGAAAATTATATTCCCGATAATCAACGATCACAAATTATCAAGAAAGATCAACTGACTATTGTACAAGATGCATACAATGCGAATCCAAGTAGCATGAAAGCTGCTTTAGATAATTTCAAAAAACATTTTAGTGGAAGTAAGATTGTGGCTTTAGGAGAAATGTTGGAGTTAGGGAATGCATCGGCCGATGAACATTTAAAAGTGGCGGAAGAAGCAGCAGAATTATCTGAAGCGACCTTACTTTTAGTAGGAAAGTTATTCGAAGCTCCTTCAAAAAAAATCAAGAGCCTGCATTTTGAATCCTCACAGCAATGTATGGAATGGTTGAAAGAAAATAAACCTACTTCTGGAAGTATCTTAATTAAAGGCTCGAGAGGATCACAGATGGAGAAATTGTTGGAAGCTTTTTAATTTGAAGATGTATCAATTTGAAGATTTGAAAATGGTTTGATTTCACACTGAATATCCTATTATCTCACACACCAATTTGCCAATTCATCATCGCGAAGCCTCGCGACACCACAGAAGTACAGTGCGTTGCACAGACTTCTGAGCGCAGCAATTCACCAATCCACCAACTTGCCAATTCCTTAAAACGGCATCCATCTCCTCCACCCCGCTCTCTTCTTTGCTTTGGCTTCTTCTTTCTCGTCATAGTATCCAGCATTTCCGTCTAGATATCCATAATGATGTCCATAACCGGAACCTGTTGAAAAATCGGAATCGTTTAATACGATAGAAACATTCGGAATCTTTCCTTCTGTAAATAAATCATCCAGTGTTTTCAAAAATTCTAATCTTGAATAACCTTGTCGAACAACATATAAATTTACATCTGATTGATTCAATAAAATAAAAGCATCAGAAACAACTCCGATGGGTGGAGTATCTATAACAATGAAATCATATCGTTTTTTCAATTCAGCCAACATCTCCCCCATCAAAGGTTTCGAGAGTAATTCCGCTGGGTTAGGTGGCATAGGACCGGAAATGATAATATCCAAAAAAGGATTATCCGTTTTGCGAATAACTTGGTCTATAGAATTTGCACCGACTAAATAATTTGATGCGCCCATATCATTCTTCCAACCAAAGTCACTGAATAATTTAGGTTTTCGTAAATCCAATCCCAATACAACTACTTTTTGTTGCTGCATGGCAATGATACCCGCCAAATTCAAAGTGATAAAAGATTTTCCTTCCCCTCCAACGGAAGATGTAATTAATATCGTTTTGCATCCATCACTTTGACCATAGTATTGTAAATTGGTTCTTATCGCTCTAAATGCTTCTGCTATTGCAGATTTTGGTCGATTTGAAACGACTAAATTAAAATCCTCACCCGAATGACCTACTACTCCAATTACAGGAACTTCAGTATAAATACCAATATCATCACGATTTAATACGGTACCACGAAGTAAATTTTTTACTGTAACAATTATTGTAGGAATGATTAAGGTCAAAAATAAAATCATTACAATAATAATTTTTTTAT
Organism: Bacteroidia bacterium; assembly: GCA_046160245.1. GTDB lineage: Bacteria > Bacteroidota > Bacteroidia > AKYH767-A > OLB10 > JAJTFW01. The sequence continues at coordinate 10,390 of JBJXGU010000230.1, read as the reverse complement.
TGGGCTCTACGGGCTCATCGGTTAATGCTGATGAATCCAATATTTTATTATCCGATACCGCTGTAGCCTTAGCAATACTTGTCTCAGCTTTCTTTTGAAGAAGGTAGGTGTAAATATTTTGGTTGACTTCAAAATTTCGTTTAATACTTAACAACTCACGTTCCATCTCTGGAACTTGCTTAATGCTTTCTTCGTATTTCTCTAATTGTATATTTAAAGCATCGTAAGTGACTTTTAATCGCTTTTGAATCGATTTAACATTTTCAATTAAAGAAGAACGATTCTCAGAAATTTGTTGGTCCAACACTTTTACTGCAGGTGCATCGTTCTTTACTCCAAATGAAACGCTTTTTCTTTTCGCTTGTAACGCTTGTAAATTTGTAATTAATTCGATCAACAACGGATCCGGAATTCCAAGACTTGTAGGAGCCAAATTAGTGATATCATCATTGGAAGTAATGTATTTGTAAAGGTTTTGCAATGAAGTAATTTCAATATTATTCTTAACTCGATCGAGGTCCAATACATTTAATTTTTGCAGTACCGCTTTCGACTCTTCACTTAAATCTACAGTCTTATTTTTTTCCTTAAAAGCTTGCATCTCTTGCTCATTGGTACTAAGCATAGAGCCGGTATTATTCAATTGTTCATCTACGAACTTCAACGTTAGAGAAGCCACTTCAGCTTTATCCTGAATGTCTAAATCAATATAAACCTTTCCAATCTCATTCAAGATATCTAAAGCTCTAACAGGAATAACATCTAAATAAGTTAACCAAACAATATTTGCTTCTTTATCTAATGGTTCAGCAATAAAATTTTCCAATAGCTCTGCTACCAATTTATTGGAAGAACGCACATTAAATTCATAAGACTCTCCAATCACTGGCTGAACTATATTGCCTTTTTGGACATTAAAACTAAAATGATCGGTTTTAATTTGCTGTCCAAAAGTGAAATTTTTATTTAAATAAAATGCAGGCAGTTTATCGCCATCGTAATCAACCTCTAAATTAAAAGTGTTGGCATCTAGAATAGTCACACTAAATGGCAAGTCTCTATATTCTCTTATAAAGGTATCTATTTCAACTTTTATTGGAGATTTAGGATACAACGGTTGTGAAGGAAAAGAAGTGGTAGACCAATATTGAACTTCCAAATTCAATCTTTTGATGGTTTCTATCATCACTGTACGAGATCGAAGAATACCAATTTCAGTTGGCAAATTTAAATTGGTACCAAACAAATCACTTGAAAGCAGATCGGAAACATTCGAGGGAGAAGAATTTTCATCATCAATCAAAATACTTGAAGAAGCCTGATAAACGGGCAATGTAATCTTCACATAGAGCAGTCCAAGACCTGTAAATAAAATTCCTGCAATCAAAAAATAATGCCACTTTCGTAATATATCACGAAACACATTTTGAATTTGAAATTCATCTTCCCGTTGATTCTTTTTCTTTAGTGAGTTCATTTGGTTCGGAAATATGCCGTTATGATTAAGGCCATAGAGGTCAATAACGAAGTAAAGATAGCTGCAGCAGGAGAAACTGCTGTGAATGCTTTTTTACGCGTTGGTGGGACATAAATTACATCATCTGGATGAATATACTTCGTTTGTCCAGTGAACGATTCTTTTTTGGTTAAATCCACGTTGATTTCAATAGTACCGTTTGGCGTTTTACGTAAGATTTTCAATTTAGTTCTATCTCCAAAATTATTCAAATCACTAGCCATCGCTAAGGCTTCCAATAATGTTAATTGTTCATTAGGCACATAATATAAACCTGGCTTGTTTACCTCTCCTAATACCGATACTTTAAAACTGATTTTCTTCACTACCACAACTGGATCATCAATAAACTTCTTGAATCGATTGACAATCGTATCCTGTGCATCATCTAACTTCAATCCTGCTACATGAATAGTTCCAACATAAGGTAATGTTAAATTTCCACGTTGGTCAACTACAAATCCTTTTTCATAAGAATTACGAGTATCATTCCCCTCAGCAGTTACTGATGAATTGGCTATACCTGGAAAGGCTTCTTGGTTTACCGTAAAAAGTTGTACCAATAGAATGTCTCCAGGAAAAAGCAACATAGTAAATGACGTTGTATCACTCCAAATCGAAGAATCCCCTTGCATGTAAATTAATTTTTTTTGAGGGGTACATGCTGGCACAAGTACTATCAGTACAAAGCCAAATACTAAGGTTTTCAGAAAGTTCATAATTCTTTTATTGGAGTACGCTGCGGGCAATAACAATACGCTGCACTTCAGAAGTACCCTCGTAAATTTGAGTGATTTTTGCATCACGCATTAAGCGCTCTACATGGAATTCTTTTACGAAACCATAACCCCCATGAATCTGCACCGCTTCAACGGCTGTCTTCATCGCTACTTCCGATGAAAATAATTTTGCCATAGAACTGGCTTGGTTATAATCTTGATGCGTATCCTTTAACCAAGCTGCCTTTAAGCAAAGCAATCGAGCTGCTTCAATCTCCGTAGCCATATCCGCTAACTTAAATTGAATGGCTTGATGATTGCAAATCTCTTTACCAAAAGCTTTTCTTTCCTTTGAATATTTCAACGCTAACTCATAAGCTCCACTGGCAATTCCTAAGGCTTGCGCTGCAATTCCAATTCGACCTCCGGTCAACGTTTTCATCGCGAACTTAAATCCAAATCCATCTTCTCCTATTCTATTTTCTTTCGGCACTTTCACATCCTGAAACATCAAAGAATGTGTATCCGATCCGCGAATACCTAATTTATTTTCTTTAAGTCCAATCGTAAATCCAGCAGCACCCTTTTCTACTATCAAACAATTAATTCCCTTATGACCTTTGGCAACATCAGTTTGCGCCATCACCAAATAGACCGACGCAGTACTACCATTGGTAATCCAATTCTTAGTTCCATTTAATAAATAATGATCGCCTTTATCTTCTGCTGTGGTACGTTGAGAAGTAGCATCTGATCCTGCTTCAGGCTCACTCAAGCAAAATGCACCAATAATTTCACCTTTCGCTAAAGGCACTAAATATTTTTGCTTTTGTGCTTCTGACCCAAAAGTCTCTAGCCCCCAACACACTAAACTATTATTTACCGACATCACCACCGACACGGAAGCATCAATTTTGGAAATTTCTTCCATGGCCAATACATACGAAATAGCATCTAATCCGCCTCCTCCATACTTGGGATCTACCATCATTCCTAAAAATCCTAACTCCCCTAAACGCTTCACTTGTTCGGTCGGGAACTTCTGGTTCTCATCACGTTCTATCACTCCGGGTAATAATTCTTGCTGTGCGAAATCACGTGCAGCCTGTTGAATCATTAAATGTTCTTCACTCAATTGAAATATCATAATGTTTAATATTGAAGGTCAAAAATAAACCTTTCACACTCTATATCCATTGTCTAAAAGAATATTTTCCTTTGCACTATGTTAATAAACGAAAAATCACCAGTCATCAAGGCTATTGGACTCATGTCGGGCACCTCTTTGGATGGAGTCGATTTAGCTGCCTGCACCTTTTCTTTAAAGGATGGGAGATGGTCTTTTTCCACAGAAGCTACTGAAACCTACTCCTATACAGACGAATGGATGGAGATTTTAAAAAATTTACACCTTCAATCGGCTCCACAAATATTTGAAGTAGATGCTGCTCTTGGTCGATATTATGGGGAACTTATTAAAAAATTTATTGAAAAAAATAATCTCCACCCTGACCTGATCGCATCACATGGTCATACCTTATTTCATCAACCTGAAAAGAGTTTTACGACTCAAATTGGTTCAGGCGCTCATATTTCAGCTATTACAGGACTCGATACTATTTGTGATTTTAGGAGTAAGGATGTGGCATTAGGTGGACAAGGAGCTCCTTTGGTTCCAGTGGGCGACCACTTCCTATTTTCAGATTATGCAGCTTGCTTAAACCTCGGCGGCATCGCGAATATTTCAATGGTTTCGGAAGATGGGCGGAGAGTGGCCTATGATATTTGTCCGGTAAACATGGCACTCAATGCACTTGCCCAAAGGGTGGGTAAAGCCTTTGATGAAGATGGAATTTTAGCTCGATCGGGAACTGTTATTTCTGAATTATTAAATCGATTAAACGCTCTCCCCTTTTATCAGCAGAAAGGCGCAAAATCATTAGGACGAGAATGGTATGAAAAGGAGTTTAGCATCCATCTTAAAGAAGGAAAAGTGGAAGATTTAAGTAGAACCGTAGTGGAACACATCGCCCATCAACACCAACAGGCTTTTGCCTCTATTCACTCACAGGAAAAAATCTTAGTAACCGGCGGCGGAGCTTTTCATCAATACTTACTTGAAAGAATGAAAATAGTAAGCAATAAAAATTTGCATGTACCTGAAAAGGAACTTGTCAATTTTAAAGAAGCGATGGTATTCGCTTTCCTCGGTGTATTAAATTTCTTGGGAAGAGTAAATGTTTTCGATAGTGCTACAGGTTCATTAAAACAACATGTGGGTGGAGCGATGTACAGAGGTGACCGACTATAAATCGTCGTCGTCGTCATCAAAATCATCATCAAAACCCTTAAAGTCATCTATCATTTCAGGGTCTAATTGATCAGTGTCAGTGTCGTTGTCAACATCGTCATCATCAAAATCGTCGAACTTTTGATTTTTTTGTTCTTTTGATTTTAAAGGTTCCATCTTACGCGTCTTGCCGCTTGGAACCGCCTTCTTTGCTTTTTCGGCACTAGGCTTAGCCGTTTTTTTTGGGATTTTCATTTTTTAATTCGCAAGAATTAGATCAGTTTTTTTATGGTAATTTTATGTTGTTTTAAATAGCTGAACTATCCACCACATGTGGTGATAGGACAAATGTAAAAAAGAAATAATCGTAAATCATAATCTGAAAAAAATAATTTTTTATTAAATAATTAATAAACAAGCACTTATATTTACACCTAAATTACTGATTCTTATTATGCTGCAAAAATCGACGCTTCAATTCCTTAAAAACCTTAAAAACAATAACGATCGAACCTGGTTTGAGGACCATCGCCCTGAATTTGAAAAAGCGAAAATGGACTTCGAAGAATTTATAGCTAAAGTAATTTCTGATTTGAGCAAAGTGAATCCACCTATTGGAATGTTACTTCCTAAGGATTGTATTTTTCGTATATACAGAGACGTTAGATTCAGCAAAAACAAAGCACCTTACAAAGCACACTTTTCTGCATGGATCAATGAAGGTGGAAAAAAATCAAATTTATCGGGCGTGTATGTTCACATCGAACCCGGTGGTGATTGGGGAAATTTTATTGGTGGTGGTGTATGGAATCCTGAATCCGAAAACTTGAAAAAAATTCGACAAGAAATTGAATACAATCATCAAGAGTTTTTTAAAATCATCCATCACAAAAAATTCAAAGACGTCTTTGGCGACTTATCACAAGAAAATAAATTGAAACGCATACCGAAAGGACTAGAGCCTGGTCATCCTGCCGAAGAATATTTAAAATTAAATAGTTTTACGGTGTCTGCACCCATCAACACCAAAGATGTTACTACCGATCAACTTCGAAAATCAATTGTAGCGACCTATAAAACGATGATGCCGTTTTTGAATTTTATTAATCGAGCGGTGGAGTAGAAAGAACTAAAGTTTTACGATTTGCTTCGTTAACTTTATTTCATCATCAATTACAACACGAACTACAAAAAAACCATTTTGCTTAAGGTTCAGCTCGGAGATATTAATCACATTCTCTCCTTTGTGATGATCCATTTTTTTACGCGTCACCAGTTGTCCTAATGCGCTCCAAATCTCAATGGAAGAAGTACCATCCTCCTCCGACCGAAAGGAAATTTTACTATTTTCCTTTATTGGATTGGGAGCTACTTTCAAGTTGCTCAATGCTGAAACATTTCGAATGGAAACGGGATCAAAAAATTTAGTGGTTCCATCAAAATCCGTTTGCGACAATCGATATAATAAATCACCATTGGGTGCAAATCCATCTGTAAAACTATATTCATTTACGATGTTACTATTTCCTACTCCTTTCACTTTTCCGAGCGACATAAATTCGCCATCATTCACTGATCGATACACGGTATAGAAATCATTATTCTTTTCATGAGAGGTTGCCCACGAAACCACCACTTTATTTTGGTTCCTTTGTGCCTTGTTCCATAATAACGTAACAGGCAATGCACTTCCTCCACTATATATAGATCGCTTTTCAAAGAACACTCGATTACATGCATCTGTAATCACAACAGTAATTGTTCCTGTTTGATTTGTATTAGTTAATGTAGGTGTAAAAATAGTAGTTGAACTATTGGGACTACCGAAGGTTCCCGGAATGGTGCTACTCCATGAATAGGTATAAGGTGCAGTCCCCCCGGTTACGTTGACTGAAACCGTTCCCGGCATTCCCGAAACAAAGGAGCCCTGAATCGTTGAACTACTTAGTTGCGGTGCACGTGTTTTACCTGCTAACAAACAAAAATTTAAAAATGCGCGTTGGGCGGCCACTTTTTCAGCAGTGGTTCCAGCAGCATTTAAGTCATGCCCCCCTTCATACATCACCCATCCATTGGAAGCATTTCCAAAGGCGGGACCATATACTAAGAGTACTCCTTCATTCGGACTTGACCCTGTACTAGTGGTAACAAGTCGTGTAGTCGTACTTCGCCATGCACTGGTGGTCAAGGGAACATACCATTGTTCGGAACCACCCAAACATGCACCCGACATACTGCCCATAAATTGCATTACAGGATCCGTTGGGAACTGATGTGTAAAAGGGGCAACGGGAGGTTTAGCATGGACTTGAGTTACTCCTGCACATTTACTATTTCCATAACATTGCAATCCACTGGTCGATAAAAAATTCATTTTCTGTGCAACATTGGATGGGTTAACAACATTCTCCAACATCGAAACTGAATGACACTGCGACCAAATAAATCCTTTTTGATTAAGTGCAAAATTATAGAGGTTTCCATGAGAAGCCCATGTGGGATCACCATGCGGATTCACCCATAAATCGTGACAAGCAGTCACTGAATTGGGTGTGCCTGTAGCATATGCAGAAGATGGAATTCCGGCATTATCAAAATAAGAAATGATGATAGCCTGATTACCACTCAACGTATCAATCACAATTCTTGGAAAACTATTTATCGTGTAACTAACGGGGACGGATATGGGCGAAGTAGTATACACGCCTTGTACACCTTGCGTCAACCAATATGCGATTCGAGTTTGAATAGCATTATCAATTAAATCTCCTGGAATTACAAAAGATCCGCCGTTGTAATTAATACTATTATAGGTAAAGTCCGCTCCATCTTTAATTTTAGATGGATTAATACACCACTTCACCGGCATTTGGTAAACAGTTATCAATTCATAAAGGAGACCATACGGCTTCAGCCCACTTCCTATCGTTGGAGAAGCAATACCCATGTTGATAATGAAGGAGCCGGATGGAACCGTTTCCGTAGCACCATTTACGCGAGTGGATGTTCCCAACTGTAAATAGATAAACAAACTTAATGAAGTTACAATGGCTACAATAGCTACAGTGGTAGCCACCATATGTAATGTAATTCTTGTTCGAAGCTGCTGACGAATATTTCTCTTTTTCATGTTCACAAAATATACTCCCTTGTACGATGAAAAGAAAAAACAGTTCGAACATTAAAACATCAATTTTGAGGATTTTAACTCGAAAATAAATCACAAAAAAAGCCCTTTAGCATTGTTAACACGCTACAGGGCTTTTCAATTATTTTAAGTTAATTAAGCCATCAATGACAATTGCTTTGCCGTTTTAGGCGTAGACTTAGTATTGTTCGCTGGCTTCACTTTCGCTTTAATTTTAGTAGGAGCTTTCGTCACACTTTTCACCACTGAACCGTTCAAATTAAATGCTTTCTTAATGATGTCGATAGCATTCAATTTTTCCCAAGGGAACAAGGTAACTTTTACTTTCTTCTCGTTCTTTTTTCCTTTGTTAAACACCTTCACAACGTCCTTCGACTCACGGCCCATGTGTCCATAAGCAGCGCTTTCGCGATAGATCGGAGTACGTAATGCAAAACGTTTCTCAATGAAGTAAGGACGCATATCAAATGCAGGAAGCTTCTCAATGATACGCGCAATTTGTCCGTCGGTCATTGCCACTTTCGCAGTTCCATAAGTATTCACATACAATCCTACCGGCTTCGCAACACCACTCGCATAAGCAACTTGCACTAAGGCTTCGTCACAAACTCCTGCCGCCACTAAATGCTTCGCAATATGACGCGCTGCATACGCTGCAGAACGATCCACTTTAGAAGGATCTTTTCCTGAGAATGCACCACCACCATGAGCACCTTTTCCACCGTAAGTATCCACAATGATTTTACGTCCGGTTAATCCGGTATCACCATGTGGACCACCAATCACAAACTTTCCAGTTGGATTCACGTGGTACTGAATTTTATTATTGAATAAAGCTTGAACACGCTTTGGCAATTTTTTCATCACGCGAGGAATCAAAATATTTTTAATGTCCTCGTTAATTTTTGCTAACATCTTCTTCTCGGCACCGAAATCATCATGCTGTGTTGAGATCACGATAGAATCGATACGAATAGGTGTATGATCATCGCTGTATTCAATCGTCACTTGACTCTTTGCATCCGGGCGAAGGTATTTGATCGCTTTATTTTCACGACGCAATGCTGCTAATTCACGCAGTAATAAATGCGCCAATTCCAACGGAAGCGGCATAAAATTATCGGTCTCACGGCTAGCATATCCGAACATCATACCTTGGTCACCGGCACCTTGCTCTTCTGGCTTGCGACGCTCAACACCTTGGTTGATATCTGGCGACTGCTCATGAATAGCAGAAAAAATTCCACAAGAATTTGCTTCGAACATATACTCGCTCTTGGTATAACCAATATCACGAATCACTTCACGAGCAATTTCTTGTACATCTAGATAAGCTTCTGATTTTACTTCACCAGCCAAAACCACTTGTCCGGTAGTTACTAAAGTTTCACAAGCTACTTTCGAGCTAGGATCATAAGCCAAAAAGTAATCGATAAGTGCGTCTGAAATTTGATCAGCCACTTTGTCTGGATGACCTTCTGATACTGATTCTGAGGTGAATAGATACGACATGATTTAATTATTTATGTGTTTGATTTGTTTTTTTGGGAAGCCCAAAGATAGATATTGATATAGGATATTAAGTAACTATTTATTAACCGTTAATTGGCGGAAAACCGACTCTAAATTCCCCTCTTCTTTTTGCAATCCCATCACCGTTAAATTATGGTCAACAGCAAAACGAAACAACTCTTGACGAATATCGACATCCCCTTCACTTTCTATTCTCCAGCTCTTATCTTTTTCTTTATGAACGCTTAACACGCCTTTAATCTTCATCAATTGTACTTCATTCGCCTCTTTGTCAAATTCCACATGAATTACATTTCCATGCCTCGATTGCTGGCGTAACACATTGGCAGAATCATCGGCTACAATCTTGCCTTTGTTAATAATAAGCACACGATCACAAATGGCCTCAACCTCTTGCATGATGTGCGTGGACAGTATTACGGTTTTTTCCTTTCCTATGTTACGTATTAAGGATCGAATCTCTACCAATTGGTTCGGGTCGAGGCCTGTAGTGGGCTCATCTAAGATCAAAACGCTCGGATTATGAATCATGGCTTGGGCTAATCCGACACGTTGACGATATCCCTTGGAAAGGGCTCCAATTTTTTTGTGTTGCTCTACCCCAAGCCCCGTCAATTCAATCATCTCTTTGGTGCGTTTTACGGCTTCTGCTTTGGGTAGATGGATGCGTCCAACGAACTCTAAAAATTCCTTGATATACATATCCGTGTAGAGGGGATTATGCTCGGGCAGATAGCCCACCATCGCTCGCACTTCCATCGATTGATTGACCACATCATAGCCATTCACAGTTACCGTCCCTGAAGTTTGAGGGAGGAAGCAAGAGATAATTTTCATCATCGTCGATTTTCCGGCACCATTGGGCCCCAAAAATCCGACTACTTGTCCGGGATGCACTTCAAAAGAAACATCATCGAGTGCTTTTTGCTCCCCGTATAATTTACTGATCGACTTAACAAGAATTGACATTGCCCGCAAAGGTCATAGATCAATTGGTTTGTACTGATGTCTACTGTCATATATTTGCACCGTGAAGGGAAGAGTATTAAAATCTACTGGCAGCTGGTTTCTGACTGAAGATGAGCATGGAAAAATCATTTCCTGCCGTATAAGAGGACAACTGCGCCTTCGCGATATTGGCTCTACTAACCCCATTGCGGTGGGCGACTTCGTTCATTTTGAAA
>JBJXGU010000229.1:0-3094 GCA_046160245.1 Bacteroidia bacterium | reverse complement strand
CGCATAAAGTTAACATAAAGATAAGATAATTAAGTGCTTTAAAAATTTTAGTGTTGTACTAGATATATTCAGAAGGCTTAAAAGAAATTTAATGTCGTGGATTCGTTACATTAATAGCTGGTTGTTAATAATATAGGCTAGAATTTGCAGCTAAACCCACGAAGTGGGTTATCGTTTTGTAGCTTCTTACTGGGGGGCCGAAACCCCAGAGACAACTACAAATAACTAGGGCCTCATGAGTATGCTTGTCGGGATTTGACTTTAAAAGAAAAGAGTGGTGTCACAAATGAGTCAGGTACTCCCGATATCGGGATTAAATGCATAGCATGTTCTGATACCCCAGGCATAAGACTCTTGGCCTGGTATTTGAACCCGTGCTCACCACTCGCATTAAATATAATTCAAAAAAAGAAAAAATCAAACAAAGAAATTGTATTTTTATCATGATGATAGCCTTTAACAAACAGTTATTTGGAGGTTTATCATGTTTGCAAAAAAGAAAAAAAATACAAAGAAAACAAAAGCTTTTAATCACCTAAAAAATCTTGACCCCGGGTGCGCCGGAATTGATATCGGCGCCGACTCTGTGTTTGTATGTGCATTAAATTCTGAAGGATTTCAAGAAGTGCGCGAATATCTGACATTTACACAGGATCTTAAAAATATGGCTGCGTGGTTGGAAGAACGAGGGGTTCGAAGCATTGCGATGGAGTCTACAGGTGTTTACTGGATTCCCCCATTTGAAATTTTGGAAGAAAGTGGCTTTGAAGTCCTTCTAGTAAACGCATATCATTTAAAATGTGTTCCTGGAAGAAAAACTGATATCAAAGATGCCCAATGGATTCAACAATTGCATTCTAATGGATTACTTAGAGGATCATTTAGGCCGATAGATGAATATGTTCGTTTAAGAGGATTAGTTAGACAACGTGCTGAATTATTTAAGGAAGGCGCACGTAAAATACAACATATGCTCAAAGCACTTACAGAAATGAATGTTCAGCTAAGAATGGCTGTTAGTGATATTACGGGAAAAACAGGTCTCAATATTATTAATGCCATCATAAATGGAGAGCGTAATCCGACAACATTGGCACTGCATAGAGATCGCCGTTGCAAAATGCCGGAAAAGGACATTATCAAAGCACTTGAAGGCAATTGGCGTGAAGAACAGCTTTTTATACTTCGTCAAAGCTATGAGGCCTATGAATTTTTTCATAAACAAATCGAGGAATGTGAACGACAAATTCAAAAAATCTTAGAAACTCTACCTCAAGCAGAGGCGAATTCTGAACCTCACTTAGGTTCTCATAATCCACCTAAGGATCCGTTTGAAGAATTTTCTCCAAAAAAAACCATTAAAAAGAAAGTCCACAAGAAGAAGACATCCTATAATCGCAGTGCATATTGCTTCGACCTTCTTTCGTCATTAAATAAAATATACGGTGTGAATATCACAGAAATTCCAGGATTTCAGGAAAACATAGCGATGGTAATTCTTTCTGAAATAGGCACAGATATGAGTAGGTGGAGGAATAAAAAAGCATTCGCATCATGGCTATCACTATGCCCTGGTAACAAAATTTCAGGGGGAAAGATTTTGAGCGGTAAAACAGTAAAATCTGACAATCGCGTAGCGCAGGCTTTAAGACTTGCTGCAAATGCTGTACGCAATACAGATACAGCAATAGGCGCTTATTTTAGGCGCATGCGGAGCAAATTTGGACCAGCTAAAGCTATAACAGCAACAGCTCATAAATTAGCAGTAATTTTATACACAATGCTGAGATATAAAAAGAGCTATGTAGAATTAGGTGCAGAATATTATGAAAACAAATACAGAGAACGAGTATTGAAGAATCTACACAAAAAAGCAAAAGAATTGGGATATGAAGTAATTCCCGTAAAACAAGCAGTATAAAGAATAAGTTTAAGTTTCTATCAATGATATAAAAAAGGGTTTAAGAATAAAAAAACAAGACCGTATGGGCATTGGTACTTTTATAGTCCGTTTTGTAGCTTGGTCTAAATTGCGCTGGCGACAACATTGGTGAAGTAAATAGTTCTACAAAGAGCTAAACTATCCCGTTCGGAAGAGTAGAATCTTCCCAAGCAGTAGCTTTGGCTACTGCTAGGAATGATAAATGCCAGTGATATTTTTTATCATTAATTACCCATCCAGAAAAAAGTGCTTTCCCTTAAAAATGAGCCTATGGGGGTAAGGGGGCTTTTGTTTAAAAATTTATCCATAAAAAGTCTAACCCTATTCAAAGTAGCTGAAAACGCGCATGAAGTTATTTGGAAGCCCGTCAGCAAGGCTCGCGAGCAAAGCGAAGACGAGCCGCAGCTACGGGAACGCGAACCCATCCAAATTGAACCCCAGCGGGGTTATTCTTTTTTTCAGTTGGTTTCCTGTAATTTCTTGTAATATCCAATATGAGGATGATAACAAACTATAAAAAAGAATAACCCCGCTGGGGTTCAATTTTGATGGGTTCGCATTCCCGTAGCTGCGGCTCGTCTTCGCTTCGCTCGCGAGCCTTGCTGACGGGCTACAAAATGAGAACCCACTTCGTGGGTTTAGCTGCAAGTTCTTAGGGTGATAAATCTGGATTATAATTTTTTCATAGCTTTCTAAATATAACTAAGACAATATTAATGTTTTTAACAAATACAACATAAACTACTTACACTAACTTTATGCGTATGCTCTTTAGTCTGTGCATTCAAGAAATTAATGTTGAACGCACAGACTAAAGTCCGTGCTACGGATTATTAATGAGCAAAGTCCGGCTAAAGATTAACCCCAATTAAGATTGAGAACTTTTAGCTTCTAAACTCTTATTTAAAGCCAATGCATCTTTTAAATCTGCTTTTAAAAACTGAATTGTTTCAGCTTGAGAAGCTGCCTTCGATTGCGCTTGCTTTAACTCAAGTTCCATTTCCCCATAGTGTGTTTTCAAATCATTCAACCTGGATATTAAACTTTCAATTTCCTCGTTGGGAGCCCTTTCAATTGATGACAGAGAAGTTTCTTCAATAGAACCTGGTGTAATTTCAATTACAGTTGCAATTGCAGCAACTTGTGCTTTCA
>JBJXGU010000228.1:0-4807 GCA_046160245.1 Bacteroidia bacterium | reverse complement strand
GTTTTCCGAAAACTTATGGAAGGATTTCCTTAGCGAACTGGTTCTTGCGGTGAAAAAATAAAAGAGAAATTGTCAAGCCGCCAACTAAACTTTCTATGCCCGAGAAACATTGCCGAAATTAATCTGTCACTAAAGCGTGGTTTACTTAAAGCGATTTTCTAACCAGAGAAAAATCTCTCAACTAAGCTTATAAATGAGAAATTAAATAGCGGAAGTCTCGCTTGTGTTTCCGCTAACGTGGTTATAGAAGAAGTTTACCATTCCAAACCTTCTCCAATTCTACAATTTAATGTTGAATTGGAGAAGGTTGTATAAATAGTAATATTCGTTTTATTTTTCATCAACAACCATAATTCTAAATACACAATTTTAATTTCGTTGCTGCAAATGAGTTCATAATTGTTTTTCCATGTGCATCATTCGGTTATCAATATCAATTCGCTATTGGTCAAAAACTGGTATCTTAGAGCAAGTAAGTTACATTTTTTGCAACCAACTCAACATATTTATAAGCCCCACTTATTTTCTATTGACCTACTTCCCTACTACTACTTTCACACTCTTTTGCATGGAAGCATTGGAAAGATTTAAAATATACATGCCCGCCGACAAATCTTGTACATTGATGGTAAATACATCATTCGAACTGAAGTTTTGCTGCTGAATTCCCGCTTGAACTTCTTTGCCGGAGAGATCTTGCAAACGCCATGAAATGGATCGCTCGTTGGTTTCCTTAACAGAAATATTTAAATACTCATAAGAAGGATTTGGCCACACCGCAATTCCGTTTTGTCGTGTTACTTGCGCTACTCCCGTAACTTGAGTTCCGAAAGGCAAACGAATATTGTCTAACCATGCCTGATCCATGCCACTGCTGGTATTGGAATCTTTATCGTAATTCCATTTCAATGTATGAGAACCGGAAGTGATCCCGAAGCCAGTATATAACCAAGGCGTAGTACCACTCCATGCTCCTAATTCAATTCCATCTACTGAGTATCGCAAATAATCCCAATCTTGCTCGCTGGAAACACGGTACCAGAAGGTCACCGAATCATCGCCCAACACCGTAATATTTAAAATTAGTTCACTGCTTTCACTGTCGTTGATGTCATCATTCGTGGCACAATACGTTCCTTCAAAAGGCAAGTATGTACTGATGATCCAAGGCATATTGCCTCCCAAGGCCCAACTAAATTTATTGAAATTGTTGGTTTCAAAATCTTCTAAAATTAATCCGGCACTACCGATATAAAGTTTATTGGCTAAGTAACCTCCAGAACTAAGATCTAATGTTAAATCGTAATTAGTACCAACGGCAACATTACTCAGAATGCTAACCGTGAAACTTGCATCTACATAATTCTGTTTTTGAATGAGTCCAACATTGAATGTGGGTACACTAATATTTACAAACGAACTAATCGTGCTTAGTACTGCACCTGAAAGTGGTGCGTCACTATGTCCATTATTCAAACAGCGAATAATAACAGTAGCCGTTTCCCCGGGCTCCAACATCCCATCTCCATCACCGCCTATGGCATCATCAATGGTCAATATTCCTCCTGCTAAATCAGGAGCATTGACTAATTGTGTAAACGAAGAAGACCATGAATTTCCTAATCCATCGCTTAACACGACCACAAACTGAACAATATGTTGATCGGGAATGTTATTGGCAACGGTATACTGAAATGCATTTAGAACAGAAATTGAACTTCCTGAAATTACATTTCCCACCAATGTTGTTGCACTATTAATGGTAATGTATGGATCTACGGTTGTCAATGTAGCCGTCACATTATTCGCATCGGCGATTCCAACATTCTCAACATCTAAATCTAGGTTGATGGTTTCATTATAATCAACCATACCATCGTTGTTTCCTAAATTATCATGCACCGTGCTGCTCTGATAAATTACATAAGGACCCGTTGCAGGAATGACCAACACCTGACCCATGTATGGAATCTGATTAAAACCGGTTACGGTCACAAAAATAGTATCGGGAGATGTGATAGCCGGAAAACTAATCAGTGCTGATCCTCCAGTTGCTATACCAGTCCCTAAGACCTCCCCATTCATAGAAAGCGCAACTAATCCACCATTAAAATTACAATTTACATTTAAAGAGGTTAAACCCATGGGCATATTACTTGCATGACTTACCGTCATCACCTGCGGAGTAGCAGTACGAACATTTAAAGTTGGATCACCGAATACATGCCAAGTATCTGTCATTTCATCTCCGGCTGCACCATAATTATCATTCATCTGCATACATCCCGCTACCGAAAGTCCACCGAAGGTAAATTTCATATTGTTGGCATAACTTTGTACTAAAATATCAACCATTTCATCCTGCGCATCCATAGGAGGATTCCAGCTTTGGTTGATGGACGACATAAAAGTACCTATGGCTCCGGTAGGTTGCCCATTGTACTGTGCTCTCATAAATTTTTCAGCGAAACAAGGACCGCCTCCCATATCAAACTGTCCATTCACACAAGCAACAGCCCAAATAAAGGGTAGCATATTTGCATTCGTCATGTTCGCGATGTCGCTATTAGATAAGCCCGTAGTTGAACATGATGTACTACTTCCATGACCAGTATAAGTCATTAAACTAATCCCACTTTGAAACAAATCGAATAAATCGAGATTGGATGGATCACCGGGTGCGTCGCTTGTACCGGGATGGGTACCATCGTATAACTCAGAAACAGTTCCGTAGGTAAAACCAATTAAATCACTGCGCATATTAAAAGCATGCTCCCAGTCCATCTCTCCGTCGTCGCCGGGACCTTGGTCACTACCAATAACAACACCTTGGTTGTACCAAGTGCCCGCAGGATTGGGATTCATTTCATAATTTAAAATACGATCTACTTGCGTTTGTAATTCAGGATCTGTTTCAGCCGATAAGCGTCCAATCATTACTTCAGGATATGAATCGCTACCGAGCACATAACCCATGCTGGGATCGGAAGGTCCACCTTGCGCAGAGAGACATGGTAACTGAGGTGCATCACCCACCAATAGCACATAGGCGATACCGTTATTACTGAATTTATTGGCAATAAAAGCTTGAATATTAGTTGCAATTCCACCGGCTGTAAGAACATCTACCACTTCCACTTCGATTCCTTTACGAATTTTCCAATCTACCAAAGGCTGTATAATTGAAAGCCAAGAGTTGGGACAAATCACTAACATTTTACCGGTTTCAGTTAATGGCACATAAGTTACCGATGGAAAATTATCAAAATGGCTCTTATAAAGAGAGGCAAAATTAGCATCGAGGGTTGATAAAGGTTGTGCGCGATCTAATTCATTAGAGCCAATTTTAGCAGGTGCATGAATAAGTTGCACCGTAATCTCAGTATAAACACGCAATACTTTTGAGATTGGATTGTACTGGAACGGTTGAAACAAGATGGTTTGTCCGCGGTAATCTCTGAAAATATGAGGAATTCTTGAAGCCATAATGTCGGAAGGATAAAAAGCATCTTTTTGATATTCTTTTCCATAACGGTAAGGCACATCCGCAATATTGATATCACGCTTTACATTTCCCTTGGAAGGAGCCAATTCTACATTGGGATAATCCACAAAATGAGAGCTTGTCACTTGCATCGTCATTTGTCCTTGATCTGGAATCACCAAGGAAGTCGAAAATAAAGGAAGATCAGGAGCACCTTCTTTTAAAATAGGGCTTGAACCCGGACTACTCAACAAGTAGGCTGTGCCATTTGATGTACTTACTTCATTCAAGAAAAATCCATTCAACGTTAGCTTTACCGTACTAGAAGTAATGTTCGATTGAATTACTTGTGGCTTGGATTTCGTTGCCTTTGTAGTAGCTAAGGGTGTCCAGGAAACAGCAAATGTAAGCTGTGCACTGAATAAAATGGCAATTAATGTGGATAAAAGACGCATGGTTGTTTTCATATTTTAGTGGTTGTTTGGAAAAACTAAAATACAAAAAACTATTGAAATCAAGCTTCTTCCGCAACAGAAATATCAACAAGCTTTTCTGGAGCTTCTTGGGGGCTTGGGAAGATGGGCGAATAGGGCTTATTATTCATTTTCGCTTCAAACCACTGGTCAAAAATGATCAATTCATGACTACGAGGTACCCAAAAGCAGTCGGGAGTTCTGGAACGAAGCAATGCAAAATCCTTTTTGCGTTCCTCCCAAGTCTCCTTAAAATCAAATCCGGAGCGCGAGAGGTGGCTTAAAATGCGGAAAATAATGATATCGCGTTTCCGCAAATTTCGCATCTTAGATGTACGTTCAATGTGTTTACGCATGGCATTGATGCGTTGATCGGCGAGATCTACTTTTTCGGTAGAAAGCGTGAGATAGATATTCAGCATACGAATACCGAGGTTCCACCCTTCACGATCCGTCTCCACTTCCTTGGTAAATTGCAAATGCTTAAACGCGCCTTTAAAATCATTTTGCAAATACTTTAAAACACCCATCATCAAATGCCTTTTACTTAACTGTTCGGGACTATTTCCATCACTTCCTGAAGATAGCATTTTTGCTAGCCATGACTCTGCTTCTGTGTAACGGTTTAAATAAATTAATGCGAAGACACAGGCTTCTCTATTAATATTCAAAACAAAATCTTGTTCCAAATATTCTGTTGTTGCTTTTAGAGCATTTAGATAGGCTTCTTCATACTTATTTAAATAAAATTGTGTGTAAGCCAAGTTCATATAATTCTGAATTAATTTACCTTTTCTTTTCAATGCAGAATAATGCTCAGAAATCAGTATAATTTCTAATATAATTTGCT
>JBJXGU010000227.1:0-21304 GCA_046160245.1 Bacteroidia bacterium | reverse complement strand
GTGTTAAAATACAATGTCCCTTTATTAATTACAAACGATGGCCCTACACTTTCTACTGTATGTGTATCTGTTTTACCAGATGGCACCATTGCAGAGATAGCAACTGATTTTAATGATGATGCAGTTTTTTTGGATGGTGTATTGATTCCCGGATTTGTAAATACACATTGTCATCTGGAATTGTCTCATTTGAAGAATGAGTTAACTCCCAACAAGGAGGGAATGAAGGGGTTCATTCAGCAACTTTTTTCGAAACGATTTCAATCGGAAGAAGCAGAGCAAATAAATGCAATGTATGCTGCCGACACCGAAATGTGGAATCAGGGCATTGTTGCTGTTGGTGATATTTCAAATTTTAACAGATCAAATAGTGTAAAAAAAGAGAGTAAAATTTATTATCATACGTTTGTTGAATTGCTGGGATTAAATCCCGCTTTTGCAAATGCAATTGTGGAGAAGGGATTGGCTCTTCAGCAAGAGTTTTTGAATGGGAAGAAAGGTAAAGCCTCATTAACTCCACATGCACCGTATTCTTGTCCAACGGAATTATTGAATTTACTTCTTAAATATGTTAATGCCAATGATCCCCTAACCATCCACATGCAAGAGTCGCTGGATGAATTGCAATTTTGTAAAGATAAATCAGGACCACTTACAGAATTTTTTAACGACAGTGGAATTTCTTTCGCCGACTTTATTCCTTTTGGTGAAGTATCTCCACTCCAAAAATTATTACCACTCTTCCCGCAAAATAAATTACAACTAGTCCATAATACATATACAACAGAAGAGGAAATTCAACAGGCAAATAGCATCCACCCAAATTTGTTTTGGTGCGTTTGTATTGGAGCGAATCTTTTCATCAATAATAAAATTCCTCCCGTCGATTTGATGTATAAAAATAATTGTACCATCACCATTGGCACAGATAGTCTAGCATCAAATACACAATTATCGATTCTAGAAGAAATAAAATGCATTCACAAACATTTCCCATCAATCCCCTTTGAAGTCCTCGTAAAAGCCGCTACATTCAACGGAGCAGCATTTCTTGGGATAGAGAATAGAGTTGGAAAAATTAAAGTTGGATATAAGCCAGGATTGGTGCTATTGGAAAATGTAAATATTCATCAACCCCATTTTCATGAACAAGTGAAGTGTACACGAATAAAATAGGACTTTGCTATAAACTTTTGCGAAGAGGATCTTTGCGTCCTTAATCATAGCGCAGCCTTAGCGCCCTGCGCCTTTTAACCTGAGCTTGCCGAGGGTTGCGAGAAAAATTAGCGTAGCGCAGCTCAGCCATGGAGAGAAAACATGTCGAAGCGAAGCTTTAGCGAGAAAATTTGGCAGAGTGAAAACTTTGATTAATTTTAGAATGAAGAATTAGCATTCAACACTTATTTTTTCGATTTAATAATTAGTATTGCTAAATTAAAATTCATAAAATTTCTCGCTAAGGCCTGTCTGCCGGCAGGCAGGCGCAGAGGCGCAAAGCAGGGGAATTTATAAAATTTTATTTATAAGATTAAATTTTAAATTAGCCATAGAAATCTTTGTGAGAAAATTTCACAAAGAGCTTGCCGAAGGGATCATGCCTAGTGTGCGAGAAAATTCACCCTGAGCTTGTCGATGGGTAGCGAAGAGAAAGCGACCGAATGGCTTAGCGCCTCTGCGCCTTTGCGAGAAATATTAGCGTAGCGCAGCCTCTGCGAGCAACTTTAGCGAAGAATGTATCCCACATAAATTGTAAACGAATCCTATAATTACCAGTCTTCTGTTTTGGCAGATGGCGCAGTTGTCATCGCTTTTTCCAAACTCGATAAAATACGATTTACTTCCGTTTGTGTTTGCTGTAAATAGGATTCGAAATTTGGTTGGTAGGAACTGGAAGTTTTATCCATCCATCTTTCAGAAGCAAAATACGATTGTTGTTTCCAGTTTATCTCTGTCAATTCATAACGGTAACGCCCATCCTTAAATTGAAGTTTCAAAGTGTACATAACATTACCTGCATCGGTAGCCGGTATTTTTTTATCGGCTGGATTTGAAATCTTAAATCTTGCTTTGCAAAGAATAGATCCACTGATTGAATCGCGTTCCCGAATGACATCAGTTGGATTTTTATAAAAAGTAGAAGCCCATGAAAGTGCACGCTGGTATAATTCCTTTGACGTAGTGTTACCAACTTCTTTAACTTGAGTGAAGTTGATAAGATTTGTTTTAGGATCAAGAGGAAGCGTTGTGCTTTCTTGTGCGTAGTTGGCAATGGGCGCTAGAAACAACACCATCATTACCATTAAGATTTGTTTTTGCATGGCTTTTAGTAAACGTAAAAATACGAAAAAAAATTATCCGCCGTTTACTGGAATTTTAAGCTTTGTTCCACTTCGAATTCCATTCGATCTGCCAATTTTATTTATTTTCTTCAACTCCTTTAAATCAGTGCGATAACGCTGAGCGATATTCCATAAAGTATCTCCAGGCTGCACAATATGATAAATATACTCGCTTTTAGAATTGCTGCTATCGTTTCGCTTTTTGGAACTGACTTGTTTTGTCGAATCTTTATTTTCTAAGGTTGAATCTGATTTTAACTCGCCATTTTTATGAGGTACGTGCTCGCTCTTTAAAGTAGTTTCATATTGCTCAGTAGAATCGGGTGTGGTTTCTAAATCGGCAACACTCTCTTCCGGATCAACAACTAACTTTACCTGAATTCTTTTCTTTACCGTTGAATAAACATATAATGTTTGTCCGGGGCGAATGGTTGAACTTCTAAGTTTATTCCACTTCGATAATTCGTTTACCGTTACATTATATCGATTTGCAATTTTACCTAAGTTATCACCGCTTCTTACTCTATGTCCTTTCTTTACTTTTTGTGTTACCGTTTTATAGGTGTATGCATAGCTTTCATCACTTGCATTGTCGGGTGCCTTTAATTCGATGTGAGGTCTGATAAATGCAAGCCCCTGTTGAACGCTATCTAAAAATAATTTTGAATCGTATAATTCAGGATTGGTTTCTCCTAATCGACCTAATTTAATAGCATCGTAATAGGTGTTCATCATGTTTGCAACAATTCCATTTCTAATCCACGGACCTCTGCATCCAAATACAACACTGATCAATCGATGTTCACCACGTTTAGCGGAAGCCACTAAACAAAATCCTGCAGCTTTCGTGTATCCAGTTTTAATCCCATCAACTTCTTGACCATAGTTGATGACAAGTCCGTTATGATTACGAAAACTAATTTGTCCTTTGCCATTATTAACGTTAATGAACGGGATAGAAGAAATCTCAACGAGCTTAGGATGTTTAAGCATCTCGATCCCTAAAAGAAGTTGATCTCGTGCTGTACTGGTATTATCAGGAGCAGATCTTCCACCCGGCAATCCTGAAGTGTTGAAGTATTGAGTTTGAGTCATACCCAGTTCAATAGCTTTTGCATTCATCCGATTTACGAACGTACTCACATCTCCAGAGCAATGTTTAGCAATCCACACTGTGCTCTCATTATGTGAAGCAACGAGAGCCATCTTTAGAATATCTTCAAATGAATATTTTTCTTCAACGGTATAAGTTGAATAACGTCGACGACGTAATCTCTTTTTGTAAGTTCTAGTAACTGTGATTCGATCGTCGAGGCAAACAAATCCCGAATTCAAATCTTCTATGGCAAGCAAACAAACCATCATCTTGGTTAATGATGCAATAGGAGCCGGGGAGTCCATCTCCTTTTCCCAAAGGATTTTTTTTCGCTCCACATCGTACAATAAGCCCGCTCTAATTTCTCGTTCATTAGTGATTAATCCATCTACCTTATCAAAATTAAAATGCGAAATTTTGATGGGAGGAAGTGTATCTGTCCCACCACTAGCTGCCGATCCTTGAAAAAAAGAAAAAACCACCAACATAATCATCAGGAAAATTCCTTGGTGAACCGTTTGTGAGTAATTACTTTTTGAGTGCATTTTTACAATGATAGGTTTTTCAGAAGTGGAATTTTGCTTCTATTCAATTAGAATTAAACAATAACTTGTTAGTTTTATTGTACGTTTTGCTTAATCATGGAGTTGCACAAAATAGAGGGTGTTCGGTGCATTTTACATGCGAATCTTACAAAATTACAAAAGCTTATATAGATCTGTATTAGCTGAAGCTAAGTTAAGATTTTAATGAATTATTTTACATCGATAAGAACCGACGCAATCAATATGTCAGAGGGTACTGTGATTTTGATATTGCTTTCTTCCCCCTCTAGCAGATGCACTTTATGACCTGCCGCTTCGTAGATGGATGCCTCGTCCGTAAAAGATTCTACCGCTAATTTATCAAATGCGCTCTTGATTTCATCGCTTTTGAATACCTGAGGGGTTTGAACCGATCGGTAATCTTCTCTCAAAACGGCTTTACTTCCCTCTTTCGATACAATTCTTAAAGAATCCTTACACTGAATCACGGGAACAGCTGATCCCTCTTTCTCCGCAGCCTCAAAAAGCCTGTTAATGAGACTGATAGAACATAAAGGCCTAACTGCATCATGAATGGCAACTAAACAATTTTCGGGAACCAATTTCAATCCATTGGCAACCGATTGCGCTCTACTTTGACCACCAGCCACCAATTGGTGCTTCGGAATATCCAATAAAACTTTACACTGTTCCTCCCAATAATCAATAAAGTCGGGATTCATAACAACAATTACTTGTACTCCAGGAAGCGTAAATCGACGTAACGTATGTACTAAAATAGCTTCGCCATGGAGGAGCAAAAATTGTTTGGGAAGGCTGCCCAACATTCGAGCGCCTTTTCCACCTGCCACCAAGATGACATAGCGATTCATTAGTCGAGGATCAATAAAGCATCTCCATAGCTGAAGAAACGATACTTTTCCTTCTGGGCTACTTTGTAGGCTTCCATCACTAAATCATAACCTCCAAATGCAGTCGTCATCATCAATAAAGTAGACTCAGGCATATGGAAATTCGTAATCATCATATTCGCGATACTGAAATCGTAAGGAGGGAAAATAAATTTATTTGTCCAACCTTCGTTCGCCTTCAATTCACCCATGGTACTCACGGATGATTCCAAAGCACGCATGGCAGTCGTTCCCACGGCACAAATATTTTTCTTTTTAGCTAAAGCTCGGTTCACAATTTCAACGGCTTTACTATCCACTGCAAATTGTTCCGAATCCATTTTATGTTTCGTCAAGTCTTCAACTTCTACTGGACGGAAAGTACCTAAACCAACATGTAGAGTTACTTCTGCTAAATCCACACCTTTTAACTCAAGACGTTTCAAAAGTTCACGGCTAAAATGTAATCCCGCAGTTGGAGCAGCCACCGCACCTTCAATCTTTGCAAATACGGTTTGGTAACGCTCTTTATCAGCAGGCTCGGCTTTTCTCTTGATGTATTTTGGGAGTGGAGTATGTCCTAATTGTTCAATAACATCTCTGAATTCTGCAGATGTGCCATCAAACAAGAAACGCAATGTTCTACCTCTTGAAGTAGTATTGTCAATTACCTCAGCAACTAACATATCATCTTCACCAAAATAAAGTTTGTTGCCAATTCTAATTTTACGAGCTGGATCTACTAATACATCCCAAAGTTTACTCTCGGCATTAAGTTCGCGAAGTAAAAAAACTTCAATCTTAGCACCCGTTTTTTCCTTGTTTCCATAAAGACGTGCAGGGAAAACTTTGGTGTTATTCAATACCATCACATCTCCGTCGTCGAAGTAGTCAAGGATGTCTTTAAAAGTTTTGTGTAAAATTTTTCCGGTTTTACGGTGTACCACCATCAAACGTGATTCATCTCTATTGGCTGCTGGATGGGTAGCAAGTAGTTTCTCGTTGAAACCGAATTTGAATTTTGTTAACTTCATAGCTTACGGGCTGAGTTTAATGGTTGATCCTTCCTGAAAAAAGAAAGAGAGGTTTAGTAAGAATTAAGCAAGGTTCCGTTAAATCGGGATGCAAAGATACGTCTATTATTGAGGTTATGGGTATAGAGGGAGACTTAATAAATTGAAAAACAATGAGTAAAAACTTTAGATAGATGTATCTTGTTGGTTGTTAGAGTCTTCCTTCTTCGATTCTTTCAATTTTTCTTTTTTCATTTGATAATGTGAGATCACATCTTCAATAGAATAGGCGTCTTTCAGAAAATAGTTGCCAATTCGGGTCCGGCAAAGAGCATGCAGGTATGCGCCCACACCCAAATCTTGACCGATATCTCGTGCAAATGCCCGAATATAAGTTCCCTTACTACAAACCACTCGAAAGTGGATGAGTGGCAATTCGCAGCCTGTGAGTTCAAATTCAGGAATGGATAAACTTCGGGGGGGTAGCTCTAGGGTTTCTCCTTTTCGTGCAGAGACATAAGCCCTTTTTCCTCCTTGTTTGATGGCCGAGTGCATAGGCGGGATTTGCTGAATATCTCCTGTAAACTTTTTAAAGGTATTTCGGATAGCCTCTTCCGTTAGATGACTAATATCGAATTGCTGATCGATTTCAGTTTCTAAATCAAAGGAAGGAGTGGTAGCTCCTAAGTAAAAAGTACCTGTGTATTCTTTTTCATCACTCTGAATTAGTTCTATGGTTTTTGTTTTTTTTCCAGAACAAAGAATCAGTAATCCAGTAGCGAGGGGATCTAACGTTCCCGCATGTCCGACCTTTTTTGCTTTCGAGAGCCACCGGACTTTATTCACCACATCAAAAGAGGTCCATGTTAAAGGCTTATTGATTAAAAGCACTTCTCCTTCCGGACTTTCTAAATTCATTATTAAATCAATTGTAAATCTACTCCAAGAATGGAAAGAATGATAATCAAAACACCCATAAAAATACGATAGTATCCAAAGTATATAAATCCGTATTTAGTTAAAAACGCAATAAACGATTTAATAGCAATAGCGGCTACAATAAATCCAACCACATTTCCAATAAGAAGTAAATTTATTTGTTCGGGACTTACGCCAACCCCTGTCTTTGCAAATTTGAAAACTTTGTAAATGGTAGCGGCAAACATGGTGGGTACAGCTAAAAAGAAAGAGAATTCTGCTGCCGTTTTTCGGTCTAATTTAGCAGCCATTCCACCAATAATAGTGGCTGCTGAACGCGATACTCCAGGGATCATCGCGATGCATTGAAACATTCCAATTTTTAAGGCTTGAGGGTAGGTAACTTTTTTCGCGTCTTCTCCTTCGCCACCCTTTATCCACGAGTCAATGAAAACAAGAACAACACCTCCCGCTAATAATGTAAACGCAACTACCAATACATTAGATAACATCATATCGATAAGGTCATCCATTAAAAAACCAAGAACAGCAGCAGGCATAAAAGCTACCCATAGTTTTTTATAAAAAGAAATACTTTGTAAAAAACGTTTGTAATACAACGCCACTACACTCAGTATCGCTCCAAACTGAATGGCAACCGTAAATGTTTTTGTAAAGGGATCATTCGCAATTCCCATTAAGGAGGATGCAATAATCATATGACCCGTAGAGGAAACGGGAAGAAATTCCGTAACTCCCTCTATGATCGCAAGAATAATGGCTTCAATTAGAGTCATTGAAATTAATCAGCCTTTTTTACAATGGCATATATTCCTAACGCATAACCTGCCATCACTACAATGGGAGCAAGTGTAATTCTTCTGAAGCTGAATACTTCTTCGTTAAAAACATTGGGGTCATTTGATTTTCCACCAGCCATTAAAAAATAACCGATAAGAAGTAAACCTATCGAGATAAATAATAAAACATAGTTCTCTCGTCCAAAAGCAAATGCTGCTGCATCTATTCTTTCATCGGAAGCTCCCGGTTTAGAAACATTGGGTTTTTTCGTAGTAGGATTCTTTGACATAATTATTTTAATAGATATTGTCTGTACGGTACCGAAGATATTTATTCACTGCGAACCAAGTGGATACAAAGGAAAGAATAATTCCTGTGACAACCATTCCTATGGCCACATATCCAAGGATTTGGACGTCTTGGATCAGGCTAATTTCAGGAAGTTTTACTGAAATGCCATAAAGCAAACCGGCAAGAAGGAAAATGGCAATCATACCTCCCATGAATCCATTGAAAATACTTTTTAATAGAAAAGGCTTAAGTATAAAACCCTTGGTAGCACCCACTAAAAGCATGCTTTTAAAGAGTAATCGTCTGGCGTATAATGATATACGAATAGTATTATTAATTAAGGTGATGGAAACGATTATCAAAAGTGAACTAAAAATAATAAGTATCCAGGTAATGGTTTTTAGATTTCTGTTAACACTTTCTATTAAGGAGGGCTGGTACTGTACCTCATTTATGCTCGGATGCTGTTGAATGGACGAGATAAAACTAGCTACCGTTTTTTCATCTGCAAATTCAGCCTTTAAGCGAATATCAATACTTGGATAAAGTGGATTGTGTCCCAAAAAGGTAATAAAATCTTCCCCTAAATCTTTTTTTAACACTTCCGCAGCCTCTTCTTTTGAAATTAACTGATAACTTTTAATGTATTGTGTTGTGCTTAGGCGACTTAGGATGTCGTTGATTTGTAGGCTATCAGCATCTGGATTGATTATCAAAGAAATACCAATGTTCTCTTTTACATAATTACTCACTTGGTTTGCTTGTAATAATAAAATTCCCAAGCTACCTAATAGAAAGAGCACCAACGACATACTTATCATTACTGATAAACGAGAGGTGCGATGGGTCTTACGGATGAGTTTTTTTTCTTCAGTCATGGCAGGCCAACAAAACTATTAAATTATACTTTGCTTTTTTAGAGGGATTTTAAGAATTATCCACCCTCGGATTTTACTAACTTCGTAGCCCTTGATTAGAATAGTATGATGGAGTATAATTTCAGAGAAATAGAAGATAAGTGGCAGCGTTATTGGCGTGAGAATAAATCGTATAAATGCGAAACGGATAGCGCTAAGAAAAAGTATTATGTGTTGGACATGTTCCCTTATCCAAGTGGTGCGGGTTTGCATGTAGGGCATCCACTGGGATATATTGCTTCTGATATCGTTTCTCGCTATAAAAAATTGAGAGGTTTTAATGTGTTGCATCCTATGGGATATGATGCTTTCGGTTTGCCTGCTGAGCAATACGCTATTCAAACAGGTCAACATCCAAAAATTACTACTGAACAAAATATTGCCCGTTATCGTGAACAACTTGATCGCATTGGATTTTGTTTTGATTGGTCAAGAGAGATACGTACGTGCGAACCCGAATATTATAAATGGACACAATGGGTTTTTATAAAACTATTCAATTCATGGTTTAATTGTGAAACGAAGAAAGCAGAATCAATAGATGAGTTAATTGCTGTTTTTAGCACCAAAGGATTCAATTGTTCCGAACCTCAATATTTAACTGGTGATATCGAAAAGTCAGTAGCTCCTTTTTCTTCCGATGAATGGAATGCCAAATCGGAATTGGAAAAGTCAGATATTTTATTGAATTTCCGATTAGCGTATTTGAGTAATGCGATGGTGAATTGGTGTCCAGCTTTGGGTACTGTTCTCGCGAATGACGAAGTAAAAGACGGTGTCTCCGAACGTGGCGGATTTCCTGTGGAGAAAAAAATAATGAAGCAGTGGAGCTTGCGTATCACCGCTTACGCCGATCGTTTGCTTGCTGATTTAGATGAATTGGATTGGCCCGATTCAGTTAAGGAAGCACAACGCAATTGGATTGGAAAATCGGAAGGGACAAGTATTCGTTTTGAAGTGATTCCGAATGAAGGAAAAAATATTAAAACTGATCAAATTTCAAGTGCTGGTGCGGCTACTCAGGACAATAAGGAAATGAAGGATCATCGATATTCTGATCCAAAATCCTATTCTCATTTGAAGAATTTTTCAAGAAAAAATAAGTTAAATCCAACAGAAGCTGAAGCAGTTTTGTGGGAAGCATTGCGTCGAACTTCTTTAGGCTATAAATTTCGTAGACAGTACCCAATCAGTAAGTATATCCCTGATTTTGTTTGTTTAGATCCAAAACTAGTTATCGAAGTTGATGGTGGTATTCATAAGGAATTTAGTCAAAAAGAAAATGATGCAAATAAAAATGCGGAATTGAATTTCTATGGCTTTGAAGTTTTAAGATTTAAAAATGAAGAGATATTAGGCGATATTGAAAATGTATTAATAGCAATTACCAATCGTCTTAATGAACTAAAAAATAATCCCCCCTCGCCTTTGGAGAGGGGGCTAGGGGGAGAGGCTAGGACTTTAGGAAGTCGAAATTTTACTGATGCAAGTACCGAACAAGCTCCTTCGAATATTAAAAATGAAAGTTCGCATATAGTTCAAGCCTCTCCCCAACCCTCTCCAGAGGAGAGGGAGCTAGGAGGAGATGCTATTACTTTAGGAAATCGAGAATCTCTTTCCATCGAAGTCTTCACCACACGTCCCGATACGATTTTTGGAGTTTCCTTCGTTGCATTGGCTCCTGAACACGAATTAGTAAATATCATAACGGCGGCGGAGTACCGAAGTGCTGTGCAAGAATATGTAAAAGCCGCTTCGAAGAAGTCAGAGCGCGAACGTCAAACCGAAGTGAAGAAAGTAAGTGGTCAGTTTACCGGCGCATACGTGGCTCACCCTTTTACAGGCGTAAAAATTCCAGTGTGGATCGGCGAGTATGTGTTGGTTGGTTACGGAACAGGAGCTGTTATGGCAGTGCCCGGACATGATCAAAGAGATTATTTGTTTGCAACCCATTTTAATTTACCAATACAAGAAGTGGTGAGTGGAGGTGATTTAGCACATGAGGCGTATGTTGCTAAAGAAGGTGTTTTGGTAAATTCTGATTTTTTAAATGGTCTCGATGTAAAAGCCGCCGTGAAGAAAGCCATCGGTGAAATTGAAAATAGAGGAATTGGAAAAGGTCAAGTGAATTATCGTTTGCGTGATGCTGCTTTTGGTCGACAACGTTATTGGGGTGAACCCATCCCCATTTTTTATGAAGATGGAATCCCAAAAACAATTTCGGAATCCGACCTTCCATTAGTCCTCCCGGAAATTGATAAGTTTCAACCCACAGAAAGCGGCGAACCTCCGTTAGCAAGAGCTGCCGACTGGAAGTATAAAGGAAAGTTCAATTATGAAACGACAACGATGCCAGGATGGGCAGGTTCGAGTTGGTACTTTTTACGCTATATGGATGCAAATAATGAAAAAGAATTTGTATCAAAAGAAGCTGTGAATTATTGGCAACAAGTAGATTTTTATTTGGGTGGTGCTGAGCATGCAACAGGTCACTTGTTGTATGTGCGTTTTTGGACAAAGTTCTTGTACGATTTAAATCTTATTCCTTGTAAAGAACCTGCTAAAAAATTGATCAATCAAGGAATGATTCAAGGAGTAAGTGCTTTTGTGTATCGAATTAATGGTACGAATAAGTTTGTTTCAGATGGATTAAAAGATCAATATGAAACTACAGCTTTACATGTAGATATAAGTATCGCAACAAATCATATTCTTGATACTGAAAAGTTCAAATTGTGGCGTGAAGATTTTAAAAATGCTGAGTTTATTCTCGAAGGGAATCAATACAAGTGTGGTGCTGAAGTCGAAAAAATGTCGAAGAGCAAATACAATGTCGTTAATCCCGATGATATAATAGAAGAATACGGTGCAGATACCTTGCGTTTGTATGAGATGTTCTTGGGCCCGCTAGAGCAAAGTAAACCATGGAGTACGCAAGGAATTAGCGGCGTTCACAATTTCTTGCGAAGAGCTTGGCGCTTGTTTCAAATTGAAAATGGAACATGTAAATTAAGTGATGAAAAACCCTCTGCGGCTGAATTAAAAGTATTGCATAAAACCATAAAGAAAGTAGAAGAGGACGTAGAACGATTTTCTTTCAACACCACCATCAGTGCATTCATGATTTGTTTGAATGAGTTGAGTGATTTAAAATGTAATAAACGACAAATTCTTGAGCCATTCACCATCCTTCTTTCTCCTTATGCCCCGCACTTTGCAGAAGAGTTATGGAGCCTGTTAGGACATAAAGAAAGTGTTACTAAAGCTAGTTTCCCAATTTGGAATGAAGAATATTTAGTAGAGAATGAATTTGAATATCCTATATCCATCAATGGAAAAGTAAAGTTCAAAATAAACTTGTCTTTGCAATTAAGTAAAGAAGAAGTAGAAAAGAATGTAATGAGTTCAGACGAGTTAGGAAAATTTATGCAAGGAACTCCAAAGAAAATTATTGTTGTCCCAGGACGCATAGTAAATATCGTAGTTTAAGTTTTTCTGTTGGTTGTAATCCATCTTACAGAAAATTTATTGATCAATAAAATAAAAAAAGAATAGCATGCAATTATTATTACAACATATCGAAGCGCTCATCTTTGCATCAGAGCAACCCATCACCGGTGATGAAGTTTTATCTTGTCTTAAAACGGTGTATGGATGGGAACTAAAGAAAGAACAATTTCAAAGTTTAATTTCTGAATTGAAGGAGAAATACGCTTCCGAAGATCATTCGTTCGAATTAATTGAGATTGCAGACGGTTTTCAATTTCTCACGAAGAAAGAGTATCATCATGTAGTAAATACGTTGTTGCAGATTAAAGCAAAGAAGAGGTTGAGTACAGCAGCATTGGAAACTCTTTCCATTATTGCCTATAAACAACCCATTTCTAAATCCGAAATTGAACATATTCGTGGTGTAAACTGTGATTATAGCATTCAAAAATTACTAGAGAAAGAATTAATTATTATTTCTGGAAAAGGAGATGGACCAGGTAAACCATTGCTTTATTCGACTAGCAAGAACTTTATGGATCATTTCGGATTGCGTTCGGTAAAGGACTTGCCACAATTGAAAGAGCTCCATATTGCTGATAATGAGATAGGAAACCCAAGTGATTTATCTGACCCTATCGATGTACCTGTCGACCTAGAGCCAGGAGCTTTAATAGATGAAGTAGACGAAAATGGAGAATTTGTCGTTGAATGTAGTGTAGACCCACAAACTGCCATGGGAAACTTGGAACAAGATTTGATTGATGACGAAGATCAACCCGAATCGAAAGAAGAATGAAAAAGATAATTTATATTGTCGTATTGAGTATTGTGCATTCATTTACCCTGAATGCGCAAGCTTTGTTAGCTCGAGTTCAAAACAATGCATTTAGTACCAGTGAAGTTTTAGAATACCGTATTCACTACGGATTCATTGATGCTGGAACTGCGAAATTAGAAGTAGACCCTAACTTAAAAAATATTGGAGGTCGTACTTGTTTTCGAGTGGTGGGTTCCGGAAAATCAACCGGAGCATTTAATTGGTTTTTTAAAGTTAAAGATCATTATGAAAGTTACATTGATACACAAACCATCGTTCCGTGGTTGTTTATTCGTGATATTCAAGAAGGCGGTTATAAGAAAAAGCAGAATGTAAAGTTTAATCATTCGAAACGTACCGCAACAAGCGAAAAGAAAACAATTAATACTCCAGAACGAATTCAGGATTTAATTTCTGCATTTTACTTTGCTCGCACCTTGGATTTTAAAAATATTGCAGTGGGAGATACTTTTAATATTAATTGTTATCTCGATGATGAAACATTTCCAATGGCCATTAAGTTCGTGGGAAGAGAAAAAATTAAAACACGACTCGGTACTTTTAGTTGCTTAATGTTTAGACCTTATTTGTTAGAAGGACGTGTCTTTAAAGAGAAGGAAGGAATGACTATTTGGTTGACTGACGATAAAAATAGAATTCCCATTCGAGCACAAGCCGATATTTTAGTGGGATCAATTAAGATGGATATCACCAGTTTTTCTGGATTATCCAACCCTGTCGCCCTCGCTAAGTAAAGAGCTTACCCGATTAAATTCTTACTCAAAAGCACTTCTGCAATTTGAACGGCATTTGTTGCAGCACCATTTCGTATGTTATCAGAAACTACCCAACAATTTAAAGTGTTGGCTTGAGTTTCATCACGACGTAATCTGCCAACAAATACTTCATCATGTCCTTCTGCATACAAAGGCATCGGATAAAGTGCTTTGCTCGGATCGTCTTGTACAATAATTCCAGGCGAGTTTGCTAAAATATTTCGCAGTTCATTCAAGTCAAAATCGTTTTCAAATTCAATATTTACACTTTCAGAATGCCCACCAACAACGGGAACTCGAACTGTTGTAGCTGTTAAGCGTATGGAATCATCACCCATAATTTTACAAGTTTCATTCACCATCTTCATTTCTTCTTTCGTGTATCCGTTTTCTTGAAATACATCTATATGTGGGAGAATATTAAGGTCGATGGTATGCGGATAAACTTTCTCCACATCACCATTCCTACGTTCATTCATTAATTGCTGCACCGCCTTCACTCCGGTTCCACTTACTGATTGATAAGTCGACACCACTACTCGTTTAATTTTATATTTATCATGAAGCGGTTTTAAAACAACAACCAATTGAATAGTTGAACAATTTGGATTAGCAATAATTTTATCCTCCTTAGTTAAAACGTCTGCATTCACTTCTGGAACAACTAGTTTTTTGGTAGGATCCATTCTCCAGGCTGATGAATTATCAATAACCGTGATTCCCGCTTCAGCAAATTTGGGTGCCCATTCTGTAGAAGTAGTTCCTCCAGCGGAGAACAAAGCCAAATCAGGTTTCATAGCTATAGCTTCTGCAGGAGTGACCACTTTATAATCTTGTCCTTTAAACTGAATTAATTTGCCAGCTGATTTTTCAGAAGCAACGGGGATTAACACGTCAACCGGGAAGTTTCTTTCTGTCAAAACTTCTATCATTTTTGTGCCAACCAATCCGGTGGCGCCTACAACCGCTATTTTCATAAAGCAAAAATAAATATTGTTTTCCAATACTTTGAGGCTTATAGTTATTTGTAAACGAGTATAAGCGTTTATTTACCGACTAATTGCCATTCCTCACCTTTCCTTTGCCCTCGTTATGAAAAAAGGATTGTTCGCTTGTCGGTTAGCCATCTTCTTGATGTGCTTCTCCGCTACTTCTTGGGTGAAAGCTCAGTTGATAGATGATTTTAGTGATGGGGATTTTAGGGTTGCGCCAGCTTGGATAGGGGATACTAGTCAGTTCATTGTAAGTGGAGACTGGCTTCAACTGAATAGTACCGGCAGCGACTCTTCCTTTTTATCTACGCCTTATTCTGTGGTTTCCGATACCATGGAATGGAGGGTGAAAGTGAAGATGAGTTTTTCACCTTCAACATCAAATTATGCGCGCTATTACTTAATTGCGGATAATGAAAATCTAGAAGGCCCACTCCAGGGATATTTCCTGCAATTTGGAGAAAGTGGTGCTGCCGATGCTATTGTATTGTTTAGGCAAGACGGATGGGTTCTTACTCCTTTATGCAGAGGTAAAGACAGTGCCATTGCTAATTCTTTCGTCGTAAATATAAAAGTTTTGCGTTTGCCGGGAGCTAGTTGGAGTTTGTATGTTGATTATGCTGGAGAGGAAAATTTTATTTGGGAAGCAACTGTCGTCGATGCGCAGTTCAATACGATGCTACATATTGGTATTAAAACGGTTTATACCACGAGTAATTCAACGAAGTTTTTTTTCGATGATGTATATGTAGGAAGTTTTCAATACGACACCGTACCGCCTTCCTTAACCTTGGCTATAATTGAAGCTGATAGTATTATTAAATTTCATTGGACAGAATTCGTAGATAGCACGTCTGCATTTTTAAAGAGTAATTATTTTATTGATGGAATGGGTATGCCAATTTCGATTAGTAAAGATTCAATGGATTCGAAAATTTATTTTTTAAAATTTAATGATGTCTTTTTAGATGGGAGCATATATCATTTGGGAATAGTGGGTGTGGTGGATAATTCGGGGAACGTATATTCGGACACACTGCATTATTCCCTTTTTAATACTAGTGTTGCCGCAATTTCAGATGTGGTAATTACTGAAATCATGTCGAATCCAACCGATGCTCCTTCATTGCCACCCTTTGAGTATTTGGAAATTTTTAATAGAAGTCAAAAAATTATTGATATCTCATTCTTTGTATTGAGTGATCCAAGCACTGTAGCAAATTTGCCAGAAGATACTTTATTTCCGGGTGAATATAGATGTTATACTTCTTCTTCGAATGTTGCAGCATTTCAAAACAGTGGTGTCCAACATATAAAAGGCTTAGCATCTTTTCCTTCTTTAAATAATGAAGGCGATCGAATTCGATTAATAGATAATGCAGGTTTTGTTATTGATGAGATCACTTATGATCTATCTATGTACAAAGATCCATTGAGAGACGATCATGGATGGTCGCTGGAGCGCATTGATGTTGATTTTCCGTGTAGTGATAAGAATAACTGGGGCGCGAGTCATGAGCTATCGGGAGGAACTCCAGGAAGGGAAAATTCTATAAATGGAGAGTATCAAGATACTATTTCACCATGGCCCATTTATGCTTTTCCTATTGACAGTTTACATTTGGAAATTGGATTTAGTGAATTTCTAGATACAGTTCACGCATCAAATTTGAGTTTGTTTTCAATGAATCAAAATTTAGGACAATCCATTTTCATTTCATTTTCTTCGGATCAACCTAGCTTCGTTTTTCAATTAAGTCAACCTTTAGTATCTGGGCAATTGTATTCATTGCAGTTCGATCATTCATTGCATGATTGTTCTGGAAATACAATAGTGAGATGGGATCAACTGAGTTTCGCATTGCCAGATTCATTTTCAAAAGGAGATGTGATCATCAATGAAATATTATTTAATCCGCACTCGGAAGGGTGTGATTTTGTGGAGATATATAATTCAAGTTCTAAAACCATCGATCTATCCAAGATTAAAATAGCACATGCTGATCCGCTAGATGGAATTGCTACGGATGTTGTAGCGTTTTCAAATGTGCCAAGATTGTTATTGCCAAAACAGTTTGCCGTGGCAACTTCAAATCCAGTTGCAATCGCATCTTTTTATAAAGTTGATGACAGTCGCTTATTAATTCCTTGTTCACTGCCTTCTTATAATGATGATGAAGGAATTGTTGTTTTAATGAATACATCCTTACTGGAATTAGAGCGGTTTCATTACAAGGATGATTTTCATTTTCCCTTTTTGAGTGATCCCGAAGGAGTTTCACTAGAGTTGATTTCTCCCCGAGGAAGAGTTTCGGATAGTAGTAATTGGCATAGCGCTGCATATACCAGTAGTAATGCAACACCCTGTAAAATTAATTCGCAATATTATGACGACATTGTCGATGGATCC
Source organism: Bacteroidia bacterium (assembly GCA_046160245.1). GTDB lineage: Bacteria > Bacteroidota > Bacteroidia > AKYH767-A > OLB10 > JAJTFW01. Next base: position 4,007 of record JBJXGU010000227.1, on the reverse strand, counting down.
TCATGGTTTCAACTCACTCCTGAACTATTCTCACCCGATAATGACGGCTACCACGATGTATTGGGTCTCACTTGTACACCACCCAAACCTGGATTCATGGTGGGCTTATCTATCTATAACGAGTTTGGGGTTCCTATCAGAAAATTAACCGAGCAAGAACTTTTAGGAAACGAAGGCAATTGGATATGGAATGGGATGTCGGATGAAAACATTTTGCAGCAAGCGGGAATCTATATAGCATTATTAGAATTGTTCCATATTGATGGCGATGTAAGGAAAATTAAGAAGGCTTTTGTATTGGCAAAAAGAACTGACTAGAAAAGGTAAATATGGAAATGTATTTTGACGAAAATTTGTTGGTGAATAAGATTTATTTGGTACGTGGTCTCAAAGTCATGTTAGATGAAGACTTGGCAGAATTGTATGATATTCCAACAAAACGATTGAACGAGCAAGTCAAAAGAAATCTGGACCGTTTTCCATCGGATTTCATGTTTCAACTTACTGAATTAGAGCTTCTAAACTTGAGGTCGCAAATTGCGACCTCAAGTTTAGAAGCATTGAAAAGCGAAGTTGAAATCGAATTTGCAATGGCTATGAATTCAAAAATTAGAGGTGGTAGAAGGTATCTGGCTTTTGCATTTACAGAGCATGGTGTTTTAATGCTTTCAAGTGTGTTGTCAAGTAAAATCGCAATCCAAGTGAATATTCGTATCATGAGAGTTTATGTTCGTTTACGAGAAGTATTAAATGTCCACCAAGAATTAAGTGCTAAAATTGATGCACTAGAAGCAAAAGTCGAAAAGAATAATGCGGATGTAACCTTAGTTTTTCAGGCACTTCGACAATTAATGGAACCTTCAGAAGTGAAAGAAAGAAATCGTATAGGCTATAAAAGGGAGTCCCAGGAGCCTAAGGGCAGTTTATTAGCCCCTTAAAATAGACGATCCACCTATACTTTTGAATTATTCCAAGAATTGTTTGTTTTTTTTATGGTTGACTTGTTGAAGGAATGGATAAGGTTTATAACTTAGGGGAAAACAAATACAATGAGAAAATTATACCTGCTCTTTATGGGAGTTGTTTTGAGTTTAACTACTTACGGACAACAATCACTCGATATTGGATTTGCTGCCGGAACTACAAATTATTTTGGTGATTTAGGCAATGAAGAATTTTTACAGAAAAGTTCAATGAGTCCGGGTATAGCCATCACCGTTAGAAACTTTATTTCTCCATCCGAAGTATCAGGGATGAAATATAGTCCTTTTAATATTGAAGCCCGATTGAGTTGGCACCGCATCCAATATGACGAAACAAATTCTGTAGCCGGTAAGTCTGGTTCTGAACTTAGAAATTATGGACGAGGTTTGGGATTTAGAAATGATCTCCTAGGGTTTTCTTCTCATTTAAGTTATACCTACTATCCGAATAGAAGATTGCCTTTGTACAAACAAAGCATGGCTTTTTTTGCATATACAGGAATTGGTATCTACTACGGCCGACCAAAGGCAGATTTATTCAAAGGAAGTGTTGATATCGACAATAGATATTTTTTCTGGAGTGATGGTACGATTCGCGATCAAGCACAATCAACAGGGCAAGGAAATATTATTGAAAAAGATGGTGACTATGAAACTGATTTGATGGACTGGAGAACAGAGGGGCAAGGTTCCTATGATGAAACGTCTAAATCAAAAGGAATGTATAGTCCATGGCATATTGGTATCCCGATTGCTACCGGGTTTCGTTACGGACTAAATAAGAACATAACACTCTCCGTTGAGTTTGGATATTATTATTTCTTCACCGATTATTTGGACGATGCAAGTAAAGCATATGCTACACACAAACAAATCGATCAACACTTTGCTGGTGATCCCGTGAAGCAAGAGATTGCAAAGTATATTAGTGATCCCACTGGATTAGGAACGGATGGATTTGTTGGTCCCCGTACCTCAAGAAGAGGGAATTCAAAATTAAACGACACTTATAGTTTCATAAATTTCGAATTTGCTTATAAGATTAATTGGAATCCGAAAAAGTTAACGGCAATGTTTAAGTGATTCTCAGCCTTATTTCAGTCTAAAGAAAGTAATAGAACAATTAGTCATATATTTGATGCAAGAATCAATTGCATGTAAAGAAATAGTATAATCTCCCTCTCCATAAAGCGGGCAGTAAAATATTACAAGTGAGAAATATTTAACCTGACTTTTCGTTTATTTTAATATTCCAATGCGTTTTTTGATAATAATAAAATGCAGGTATCAAAGTTTATACTAAACGATTAAACTATTTTTTTTCGGCGATATAAATAGGATAAGAAGAAATTCGTTAATGAGAATTCAGCTAATAAATTAAAAAATGGAATCGTGATCCTATTGAGGCAATTAATTTTTCCTTAACACAATTTCTAAAACTAAACCTTACAGTTTGATTATTTTAATTACTTGTGTTGGCTGTTCATTTTTGAAAGTTAGCATTAAAAAATAGACACCCGGTTTAAGTATGCTCACATTAATCCTGTTTCCTTCTTTTAGAAAACTCGTAGTTCCAGATACTTCTTTTCCGTATAAGTTATAGAAACAAAAATGATGGATATTTTCTAATTCTGCTTCATTTAAATTTAAGACCAACTCCTGCTGAACGGGATTTGGGTATGCAGTTATAGAAGAGGAAAAAGAGTGTGTGGGTATGGAAGTAACCATTACCGAATCAATTGTTTTTAATGCAAAAAGCGAATAAATCAGATTTACTGCATCATATGTAGAACCTGTTACAATATAACCTGAATCCACTGTTTGATGTATGTCATTTGGGAAATCAAAGTTGAATTGAGTAAATGATTTCTTCCATAATTTATTACCTAAGCTGTCTACTTTAATCAAAACAACTATCGTATTACTTCCTATACTTTCTATTCCTGCCAAGGAATAACCATGATCAACCGTTTTAGTGGCGCTACTGATATGGACATTTAGTTCATTGATTGTTTTTGTCCAGTTGATATTTCCTAGCAAATCATAGTTTGCTATAAATGGCTCTTCTGCAACGCCAACATTGATGTTGCCAAAAACAGTAAAATCCCCATTGCCTGCAGAAACGCTTACTATTTCATTGGATAAAACGGAATCCAAAGGTAAATGCCATTGTTCATTTCCCAGAGAATCTGTTTTTACTAAGTAGCCTGTAGTTTCTATGCTATTCGTTAGTCTAGTTCCCACGGAAATGAATCCCATATCACTGGTTTGTTCAACTTCAGCTGAAAACTGTTCAAGTCCATCATACTTATAATAGTGGTGTGTCCAAAGCGAATCACCCATAGAATTTGTTCTAATCAATTGGAAGGAATTAAATAAATTTAAATTTACCAAGACACCAAATGCTGATTGAATTATAAAATCACCATTTGATAACTCTTCTACATCGAAGCCAACATCCGAGCCAATATCTCCATAACTTTTCAACCATAATATATTCCCAAATATGTCTATTTTAGAAATAAGTACATCTTCAAATGTAGCACTCACACCAAAGCCATAATCAATAACGCCAACAACTATATAATTACCATCCATTGTTTTTTTAATGGAATTAAAACTTACATTATAAACAGTTGGGAAATTATAATAGGTTGTCCAAAGTGTGTTGCCATTGTTGTCAATTTTTTTTAATAAACCCGAACGCATTCCATTTGGATTCGAAGCGGCGGTATCTGCTCCACCTGCCATGATGTAACTGCCATCATCATTTTGCAAAATCGAATTTGAGGTTTGGAATAGGTTGCCAAGCGGATAATGCGTGTAAAAATTTGATTGGGCTTTGCTTAAATCCGTCACGAACAGATTAAGGAGCACAATTGTTATAAGAAAAGAAAAAATATTTAAGGTGTTAACGGATTTCACTGTAGTCATGGCGTAGGTTATAAAAAAGTGAAGATAAATGATTTGAGCAAGCAGTCGGTATAAGTAATGTAATTTTTGCTTTTTTAAAAGCCGAAGTAC
>JBJXGU010000226.1:0-4143 GCA_046160245.1 Bacteroidia bacterium | reverse complement strand
GGTCGCAGGAAAGAAAAGTTAGAGGAGTTAGAACACATCATCCTCGATACTTACGAAACCAAAGTGTATTCGCTTTGTTTTGATGTTCGCGATCGTAAAGCCGTGAAGATTGAATTAGATTCATTACCGCATTTCTGGAAGGAGATTGATGTATTGGTAAATAATGCAGGCCTGGCCTCGGGAATGTCTGCAATTTACGATGGTGATATCGACGATTGGGAAAAGATGATGGATACGAATGTAATGGGATTGCTTTATGTAAGCAGAACAATTCTACCGTGGATGATAGAAAGAAAGCGCGGACATGTTATCAATATTGGCTCCACCGCCGGAAAAGATGCCTATGCATATGGTAATGTATACTGCGGATCTAAATTCGCTGTTGATGCTATTACGAAGTCGATGCGCATTGATTTGTTACCGCATGGTATCAAAGTCACCGCTGTAAATCCAGGAGCTGCAGAAACAGAATTTTCATTGGTGAGATTTAAAGGCGATGCCGAGAAAGCGAAATCGATTTATAAGGGATTTGATCCCTTGCAAGCAAAAGATATTGCTGAAGTAGTTTGGTTTGCTGCGAGTCGACCTCCGCACGTAAATTTAAATGATATTGTGATTACACCGCTTGCTCAAGCGAATTCCGTTTACATTAATAAAAAGTAGAGATGCGAAAAATATTATATATCTTTTGTTTGATCAGTTTGATTTGGATGGGATGTAGTTCATCTCCCAAAGCAGATGTGATTTATTATAATGCAAAAATTTATACGGTCGATAGTGCGTTCTCAATTGTTGAAGCTATTGCTATTAAAGATGGAAAAATAATTGCAACCGGTTCTTCGTCCGATTTGTTAAAGATGGATGCCGCCGAAAAAATTGATTTGAAAGGGCAGTTTGTATATCCCGGATTTTATGACGCACATTGCCATTTTTATGGATATGGCGTCGACTTAAAAAAAACATGGCTCATCGGAACCACTTCTTTTGATGCAATTATCGATACGTTGGTTAAATACCAGGATCGTCGCTTCATGGGTTGGGTGTTTGGCAGAGGATGGGATCAAAACGATTGGACCGATAAGTCGTATCCGAATAAAGCGAAGTTGGATTCTTTGTTTCCTGACGTGCCTGTAATTTTATTGCGGATTGATGGACATGCCGCATTAGTAAACCAAAAAGCGCTGGATCTTTGTAATGTGAATGAAACTTCTAAAGTATTGGGTGGAGATTTTGTAAAGCAAGATGGAAAATTGACCGGACTGCTCATCGACAATGCCGTTGATTTTGTAAAATTGAAAGTCCCCACTCCCGGTACGCCTGATTTAATTGAAGCTTTATTAGCTGCGCAAAAAAATTGTTTTGAAGTTGGACTTACCAACGTTACCGATGCAGGTTTAGATATTAGCACCATTTTATTGATTGATAGTTTACAGAAAGCAAGTCAATTAAAGATGCGCATGAATGCCATGGTGAGTTATACGGTAGATAATCTGGAGTATTATCGGAAAAATGGAAAGTATCATTCCGATCGATTAAATGTACAATCGTTTAAGTTGTATGCCGACGGTGCACTTGGATCGAGAGGCGCCTGTTTATTGCATCCATATGCCGACATGCCCAATCATACCGGTTTTTTATTGTCGACTATCGATTCAATCATCTATGCTGCACAACAAGCGAAGGAAATCGGATTTCAATTGAATACGCATTGCATTGGCGACTCTGCCAATAGACTTCTCTTAAGAATTTACGGGGAAGTATTAAAAGGTAAAAATGATTTACGTTGGCGCATCGAGCATGCACAAGTTTTATCTCCTGATGATTTTGGTTTATTCTCTCACTATTCCATCATTCCTTCCGTGCAACCCACGCATGCCACCAGCGATATGTATTGGGCAAAAGATAGAGTGGGAGAGGAACGAATAAAAACAGCTTATGCGTACAAAAAATTATTGAATGAGCGTGGAATGATTGCGGCCGGCTCCGACTTTCCGGTGGAAGCGATAAATCCGCTCTTTGGATTTTATGCTGCCGTAGTCCGTAAAGACCAGAATAATTTTCCAGAAAATGGATTCCAGCCGGAAAATGCACTCACTCGCGAAGAAGCCTTAAAAGCCATGACCATTTGGGCAGCTTATGCAGGATTTGAAGAAAGTTATAGAGGTAGTTTAGAAAAAGGAAAGGATGCTGATTTCGTGATCCTAGAAAAAGATCTCATGCAAGCCGACGAAAAAGAACTCTTCAAAATAAAAGTTCTCCAAACTCATATTGCCGGAGAAAGGGTTTTTTGATGGTTAATTTAGTATTTGAGTATCTTAATGTAATAGTTAATTTATAAGATGAGATAATTTCTAATGCACCTGCGCGCAGGCCGTCCATCCCGATGCTTCGGGACAAACCGAGTTTTGCTGCCCTCGAGTGTTTCAGGCAGCTATACAGCCCCGATTGCTATCGGGGGAGAAACAGATATCAGAGCGAAGAATACTAATTGTAACACACCACTCTCACACTGTTTCTCACTCTGTACTTTTTAACGCCTCAATCTTTTCTAAAAGCAAATCAGCCGTTTTGCTTTCTACACCAGCCGTCTTGGCTAAGTAAATAGTGTGTTTGCAAACGATCATGGCATCTTCTTTCTTTTGAAGTTTGTATTGAATGCAGGCTAAGGTGTAATTATTTCTTACGTTGTCAACCATCTTCACTGCTGTTTTTGCCCACACTTCAGCTTTTACTAACTGTTCGCGATCTATCACTCTTTCGTAAAAGTTATAGGCTACTTCATTTAATCTTCGATAATCGGTTGGGCAATATTTTTCAATAAAAGGTACCGCTAACACTTGATAATTTTTCCAATCTGATTTCATTTTTGCACGATTCAGGTGCGCATAGTCAATAATTTTATTAGCAATGGGTAACTTCGATTTCTCCAATTTAGATATCATATCATTGTATCCTAAGGTGTCGAGTTTTTGTACTCTTGTCATTAATGCACCATTATACACTCCTAAAATTTTGTTGTCGATACTGTCCTCCGTTTAAATCTGCATATATGCATCTCTATTTAAAATAACTCTGTTAAACGCCTGCATGTCCACATCTTTAAATAAGTCGTACATGATTCTCCAATTCTCTTGTTTTATCAAATCCGCATCTTTCAATCCAATTAAATAGGCATTAATTCCTACTTGATTATCGAGTCCGGCACGTTCTAACATTTTGAAGTACGTGTAGATTTCAGAAACTGTTGCTGTCTTGGCAAAATATTTTTTCTCGAAGGTGCGAAGTTGTTTCGTTGTATCCAGCGCATCGTATCCTAAGGTAATAAAGTCGAGCACATCCTTTTTTCCGGCTTCGCGATGCATCATGGTGGTCGCTGGATAATCGAAGAAAATATGTGCAGGATAATTTTGAACTTTTAATTTCTTGTTTAAATTCAATCCTTCTTTCTCCATGTCCATTTTTATATTGATAAAATTTTTGTTGTAATAATTTGCAACATTTATATCGGTATACACTTTTTCTACCATTTCCGAGCAGAAATGACACCACGAAGCATATGCATGTAAAAAAATAGGTTTTTTGTCGGCCTTTGCTTTTATAATGGCTTCATCGAAAGTGATCGGTAAGAAATGGATACTGTCTCGTTTTTGGGAATAGCTGCTAAAGCTTATGGAAATGAAGAGTAGGAGTAAGCTAATTTTTTTCATAGGGTAGAGAATAAATTTCTTGTAATTTGTCGAGGGACGAATTTACAATTATTGATCGTGTTTTTTATGAAATGAATATGAATGAACCACCAATTTATCGGCTTGGAACTAGACAATAAGGTAGTTTCCAGTCTTTTTTACTTCGGTTTTGTAATGGGACGATCTCGCCTTCACAATTTGTCAATTCTCCCGTAGCCGATCGTTTTAATGTTTTTAGTTGACCTGCTTTGATCGCTAATATCACTAGGTTTTGAAGGGAGTCTTTTGCTACATTTGAATTTTCTTTTCCGATTTGGATGCCCTGTTCGTTGTTAAATAAGTCCATCTCTACCGCAGTTGCATCTTGCATAACACCATCTTCGGTTTTATCTTTTCTGAAAGCCCTGTAATTTCCTTTTTCATGTGCCTTGCCAAGGCTTCGTGCTGCTCTAGCGCC
>JBJXGU010000225.1:0-6060 GCA_046160245.1 Bacteroidia bacterium | reverse complement strand
TAGTTCCTGTGTTAGAAGCGTAATTTGAAAACTGAAAAGTTCCCCCAGAATGTGTGAAATCACTGTTGATTCTAAGATTTGTACTGTCCGTATTGTTTGTACTGCTATTCGAATAAAGCATAAATGTGCCACTGCTCAGCGTGAAATTTCCAGTTACTGTTCCAGATGTTTTCCCTGTATTATTTTTTAGATAGGTAGTTCCTCCTGAAATGGATAAGTCACTCTGGAAATTTAAAGTAGAGGTGCCAACGTCTTTAGAAAGATGAACAGTTCCGCCAGAAATAGTAAAGGCACCCGTACTCGTAAGTGCAACATTGTGCGTAGTGGAACCAAAAGTAATTAAGCCACCAGATATGGAAACAGTGGATCCGAAGTTTATGGTTTCCGCTCCATAACCGGCATTCGCTGTAAATTCAGCTGCACTACCGCTGATGGTGGTGGCACCATTAAAGTTGAGGCTACACGATGAGCCATTGCTTGTTCCCGTTAAACTGGTCATTCCGTTTCCGCGAAATATGTTGGTGGTGCTTCCAAATGCAATGATTGTACTTCCAGTTATCGTTAAAGAATGTGCAACGCTAGATGATGCACATGAATAAGTAACCATAAAAATTCCACCTGTGAAATTGATAGCTCCTAAACTAATTGTACATGCCCCCGAATTCGTGGTGGTTGCATTCCATATTCCTCTAAAGTCTCCGTCTGATTGGGTAAATGTTCCTCCAATGGTAAGACTGGCATTTCCATTACCCACTCCGGTTACGCCAGCGTTCCAAATAAGATCAAAGTAACCTTGATTATTAAAGTTGCCAGTAACATTAAAATTGATGTTCCCATTTCCATTTTTTATTCCGTAAATTTCGCTGTAGGTGGATCCGCTTTTTAATGTTGTTAAATTTCCACCGATGTTGATGGTGGAGTTGCCATTTCCTTCACACGATCCATATAAATAGGATTTTGTAAGTGTAACGTTTCCTGAAATGTTTATAGTGGTATTTCCATTACTCCAATAGGAGCCAAGTAGCATTCCGGTGTTAGTAATATTTGCAGATCCGTTTAAATTGAAAATGCAGGTTCCGCCACCTACATCGTAAAAGCAATCTAATTCACCATCGTTAATAGTAACGTCTCCTGTGGTAACTGTGAATGTACCGGAATGTGTTCCATTAAAAAAGTCCATATAGGAGGAGGCATCATTTAAAATGATGTTGCCAAGTGTAGTGTTTGATATAGCTCCTGTATTGTCCAGAATAATCCAACTGCTGGTCAATGAAAGTGTGCCATACACTCGACAAGCTTGTAGTGTGTTATTCATTTGCCATGGACCCGTTATTCCAGTGATAGTTAGATTTCCAAGGTTACCGGAAATAACACTCCCAAGACCAACGTTCATGTCATACCATTTTTTTATAATAAGTGTGCTTGTCGCTGCAAAATTTTCTGTGCATTTAGTAAATAATGAAGCTGCAGCTAACGTGTTTGTTCCTGGATTCCAGGATACAGTACCGCCAGCCGATATAATAAAAGTGGTACCGGTATTCGAAACAGTAATTGCACCTCCGTTAATATCTAAAGTCCCACTAATGGATAAACCTGCTGTGTTGTTTACTGTTAACGCTTTGCTATTTCCAATAGAAAGAGTAGCTCCGGTTTGAATAGTGAGTGAACGACATTGCCCATTGCTTATATTTACATTGGGTGATTTACCTGTTGGAATAATTACATCATCTGAAGTACCCGGGATTCCTGAAGGCGTCCATGAATTGCTAGTATTCCAGTTTCCCGTTCCAGTATATGTTTTAACAGCTGCATTTAGTTGGCTTGACACGAATGTCAGAGCGAAAATTAAATATTTAATATAACCTGTTTTCATCTTCATTTTATTAAATACTTATTTTATTCTGTGCTTATTTGTTTAATAGTGGTAACGATAACGTCTTCTGCTCTGGATGCCATTTTTATTGTTTGTACACCCTCCTTACCTTTGTAATCCGGCTTTTCTAAAAGACTTGAATTGGATGGATCAATCAGCATCCTCTTCGTCAAATAAGTATCCACTGTTCGATAGGTGATAGCAGAAGTCGCTATATTATTATTAGCATAAGATGATTCGTTGCTTGATAAATTAACCACGACTAAGGCAATGGCCATACATCCGAGAATAGAGGAAGCAATGACTACGTTTCTCATGGTGTGTTTTTGAGTCACACGCTGCCTCATTTGTGGTCCTCTTCTTCCTGGATTTGCTTTCTTATTCATGCTATTTATTTTAAAAATCTATTTTTTGTATACGTCAGTTTGTGGAATTGGTTGCTTTTATTTGAATGAAAAAAGGCTGGAAAATTTTCCAGCCTTTTTTCACAAATTCACACATTTTTGAACGTTATGCCGTGACAAAAGTAAGATCGTCTACAGTTATGGTATTGTTTTCAGCCATTAAGGATGCTCGCTCTATTACCGCTTTTAATTCACGGATATTGCCAGGCCAAGCGTATTCTAACATGAATTTACAAGCTTCTTTGGAAATGGTATATGGATCCATTCTGTTGTTTTTGCAGAAATCAGCCAAGAATGATTTTGCTAATAAAATGATGTCATCTCCGCGTTCATTTAATGGAGGTAGATGAATTAAAAATCCTTGAATCCTATAGAATAAATCTTCTCTGAATCGGCCTTCTTTCACTTCGAATGCTAAATTTCTATTCGTAGCCGCAATTAATCGGAAATCTAATTTGATAGTTTTATTACTTCCAATTCGGGTTACTTCTTTTTCTTGTAAAACACGTAGTAGTTTTGATTGAAGACCCATGTCCATTTCTCCAATTTCATCCAGGAAGATAGTTCCACCATCGGCTTCTTCAAATTTCCCGATTCTTCTTTCACGTGCATCTGTAAAGGCTCCCTTCTCATGCCCGAATAGCTCACTTTCGATAAGCTCGGTGGGTATGGCGCCCATGTTTACAATAACAAAAGGTTTTCTAGAGCGTTGTGAATTGTAATGAAGTGCTTTCGCAACTAATTCTTTTCCGGTACCACTTTGTCCGGTAACCAAAACCATCATGCTGTTGTTCTCTACCTTTTGAATAAGACGCAAAACGCGCATTACAGCCGGACTTGATCCGATGATATTAGAATATTTATTTCGATCAATGATTTGCTCTTGAAGAAATACTACTTCTTTTCTTAAAGTCACTTGCATGCTTAAGTTGCGAACCGCATTCTCAATACCTGCAATCATTTTTTCGTTTTTAAGGATGTATTCATTGGCGCCATTTTGATAACAATTAACCACCACCTCAACATCTTCCTGACCTGAGCAAATGATGATCAATGCAGTTGGACAATTTTCTTTTACCTTCTTCATGAAAGTTAAACCATCCATGCCGGGCAAATTGTAATCAATTATTACAATGTCCGGATTTCCATGAAGACTATTAATACAATCTTCTGCATTAATAAAGTGTGTAGATTCAAATTGATCAAATTTGTTCAAACATTGACGAATCAATGTGGCGATCATGGTATCATCTTCGATGATAAATATTTTTCCTGCGTTCATAGTTATGTTTATTAAATTATGTTTTTTATGGATTTGATTTCGTTTTCTAATTGTGGATAGGCCGCATTACATAAAGTTTTTATTTTATTAATGTTTTCTATAATCGTTGCCATATTTTCATTTTTCTTTGCCAATTCTTCAATCTTAGCTGCTAAACTTGAACATTCTTTAAGTCCTACATAATTGAAAGAAGGTTTCGCTTTGTGTGCCGCTTGTCGTATCACCTCAAAATTTTGATCTGGAATAGCATTTTCTATTTCAGAAATTGATTTAGGTGTATTAGCCAAGAACATTTGTATAAATTCAACAAAGAAATCATCATTATTGTCGGAAATCTCTTTGAGGAATGTTAAGTCAATAGAAACTGCAAGGTCTTCGGTTGGAGTTAAGGTAGGAGAGTTTGCGTTGGTTATTGAAGCTGTTTCATTTGTTGTTGCTGTTGCAGATGAACCCACCATTGGAATTGAATTAGTAAGTTCAACAATTTTATTCTTCAATTCCTCTGGCTTAAATGGCTTAGATATGTAGTCGTTCATGCCTATGCTAATGCATTTTTCTTTTTCTCCATTCATAGCATGTCCGGTCATTGCAATAATGGGAACTACATTATTGGGTGCTGGCAAATCTGATCGAATAAGTTCAGTAGCTCTATAACCATTCATATCCGGCATTTCAATGTCCATAAGAATGACATCATAAACTGTGTTTTTCGCTTGTTCAAGAGCTTCAATTCCAGTAATAGCGAAATCACATTTGATTCCCCATTCTTTAAACATCTTTTGAATAATGAAGCGATTAATGTCATGATCTTCGGCAACCAATATTTTTAAGTTGGAAGAAAGATTGGTAGTGTGTTGCGCCATTGTGTTTGTAATTTGATAGGAAGTATCACAAATTTTGTAAGGAATACAAAATTTGAAAGTAGTTCCTTCATTGGGTACACTTTCTACATGTATAGTACCGTTTTGTTTTTCGATAAGCTGTTTTGTTATCGTTAGGCCGAGACCGGTACCTCCATATTTTCGCGTAATGTCATTTCCAGCCTGAGTGAAGGATTCAAAAATACTATCGATTTTATCTTCAGAAATACCTATACCCGAATCTTTGATGATGAATTCAAGGACATTATATTCTTCATTGCTTTCTTTTAATCGTGCGCCAATAAGGACATAACCTTGTTCAGTAAATTTTATAGCATTTCCTAATAAATTATTGATGATTTGAGTGAGACGAACGGGATCGCCAATAATTTCGGAAGGCAGCTCATTGGAAATTTCTGTTCTCAATTCCACTTTCTTCTCAATCGTTTTTGGAATGAAGGCGGCCACAGAAGCAGAGAACGTATCTTTTAGATTGAATGGAATCTCTTCGAAAGTCATTTTTCCTGAATCAATTTTCGATAAGTCTAAAATATCGTTTACAATTACAAGTAAAGTGTCAGCCGATTTTCTGATTAAATCTAAATAGTTTTTTTGTTCATCTGTAGTTGTAGTATTTAGTACAAATTGAGTTAAGCTAATGATACCATGAATTGGAGTTCTAATTTCATGACTCATATTGGCCAGAAATTGTTCTTTGATTTTCGATGATTCCTCTTTGGTTACAATTTGATTAAGTAGAACTTCTTCGTTTTTAGTAAAGGAGGTAATATCAATGGCTACTCCCATCATTCCATTGATGATTTCATCTTGATCATAGATGGGAATGTAGTTGACATCAAAGAAATGTCCGTCAACTTCAGTTTTAAAATTACATTGGTTGGTTTCACATGCCAACGTAAAATCTTCCATTCTCATAGGAAGAGTATTTCCGAAATTCTTTAAGTTTTGACCGGTAACTTTGTCAGGTTTTACGGAGAGGCAATGCGCTGCCTTACCCTTGAAGAGCGTGATTGTACCATCATTGTTAATATGAAAAAGTAGAATAGGGGACTTCGCTACAATGTTTTTTATTTTTAATTCACTTTCTTGTAATGCAGATGTCGCTATTTGAGCTGCGGTTCTCGCTTCTTTTAATTGAAGTATATAACGAAGGCTTTTAGATAAGCTGGCAGGAGTAATTTGACTTTTGCTTAAAAAATCAGAAGCGCCAAGTTTCATGCATTCTACTGCTAAATGAATATCTTCTTCGCTAGTTACCATAATTATACTAGCGCCTTTTCCATGCTCACTATAGTATTTCAAGAAATCGATACCATTTTGGTCAGGGAAATAGTAGTCAAGAAAAATGCAATCGAAAACTTTTGTTGAAGAGATAGTAATTGCATCTTTAATAGATGTACATACGGTGATTTCTACTTCAAGCCCCGTTTTTTTAATGGCATTCATCAAGACACTAACGTCTTGTTCATTATCTTCAATAACCTGAACCTGAATTTTGTTCACTATGTTTTTATTAATCATTTTTCGTTGATTTTATAAAGTAGATGTTTCTGGTTGTTCACATAACTTCCAGTAACTGTTTAATATTGAAATGGAATTGACAAACTTTTCGAAGGATAG
>JBJXGU010000224.1:0-13454 GCA_046160245.1 Bacteroidia bacterium | reverse complement strand
TTGGTACTGACACCAGCACCGCGAGTAACTTCAATATTTTGTGTAGAGCTCGCGAAGTCTGGAAGATTTACCCAATATACTCCTTGAGATTCTGCATCGTTTAATGGAATTCCGTTGATAGTTACATTTACACGAGTAGCATCGCTTCCTCTAATTCTAATTCCGGTATAGCCTATACCATTTCCGGCATCTGAGGTGACAACCGCACTGGGTAGCAATTGAAGTAAGTAGGGAAGGTCATGTCCTGTGTTTAATTTTTCAATCTCTTCTTTACTGAGTGTTTGATTGGCCATTGCAGCATTAGAACCGGTTCGAGTCGATTTCACTACGACTTCATCGGTTAAAAATGGTTTCGACTTTAATTGGATAGTAAGGGTAGTCGTACCTTCGATTTTTACAAAGATGGTGGTGTCTTTATAGCCCATAAGACGACAATGAACTTTGATAAGTCCATCTTTCAGTTTGTAAAATGCAAAATTTCCAGATAAATCAGTACTTAAGCTATATTGAGTTTGTTCAATATGTAAAATAACTCCTGGAAGGGGATGATGGTTTTCGTCAGTGACCAGACCCGATAATTTCGATTGCCCATGACAAATATTGCAAAAGGCTAGTAGCAGACAGAGTGAAAATAAAGTTTTGAATGGCATTGTGATTTCGTTTTAAAGAGTGCCCAGAAAAGCGAAATCGGTACACTTCCTACGTCGGTACTAACCGAATCAGGTCGTATGGGTGTGATCTCAGCCCTAATGGGCACCCCAGTGTTTGGGTCAAAGATATCAAAAAGACCTTTAACGGTTCAATTAATTACGTAAATACTTGCTATTTAAACATTCACTTTATATACCTTTATACCTTCCTAAACAATACAGCCTATGATTTACTTTTACAACTCACTAAAAAAATGCTCTCGAAGTGCTCTGCTCCTTCTCGTTCTTTTATTTCATTTTCAGCTAACACAAGGGCAAGTTAATGTAAATGTGCCAGGAGGAGGAGCTGGACCTGCGCCAGGAGTAGCATTTAATTATCGTCCTTTAGGTACTTTTTGGGGGTACGATCGTGGTCAGATTCAATTGACGGCTGCAGAATTAACGGCGGCAGCAGTACCGAATGGAATAATTATTTCAAGAGTAGCTTTTTTCCTGAATAGCTTTAATAACCCAACACCAAATACGCCTGTAAGAGTACTCTTGCGTGAGGTGGGTGGCGCTCCTGGATTAACTCCTTCCACCTACGCAGCGGTCTCTGGTGCAGCAACATTGTGTTTTAACGGAACTGTGAGTTCTGCTACCTTTTTGCCAAACACTTGGGTAACGATTTTTTTAACGAGTCCATTTTTCTTTAATGGAGGTGGGACCCATCTTGAAGTGATTGTTGAATCTAATTTTGGAGGGGCCGGTGGTGAAACATTCAATGGTAAAGTATTTTCAAGAAGTAATTTAGGATTTAATGGATTTCAATATTGGGGGGCAGATAATACACCTCCGGCCGGAAATGGTTTCGTAACTATATCTCGTCCCGATGTACAACTCTACTATAATTTAGCTACACCCTGTGCAGGAGTTCCTGGTGGAATCACTGCGGTGCCATTTCCAGCTTCAGTATGTGCAAGTATTCCTTATTCGGTAAGCTTATCAGGATTGTATCCGCCGTTTAATAGCGGTTATACTTTTCAGTGGATGTCTTCTACAGTAGGTGCAGGAGGGCCGTTTGCAGCCATACCTGGTGCTACTCAGCCCATTTATTCCAGTCCCGGACAAATAGCAACCACATGGTATCAATGTCAAATTCGATGTAGCGGTGGACCCATTACAAATTCGACGGTTGCTGTAGTAAATTTAAATTCACCAACTACTTGCTATTGTGGATCCAATGCAACCTCAAGTGTCGATACGGATATAGGTCAAGTTGTGTTTGGACCTTTGACCAACCCCGCAGCGGTTGGACCCACTACCCTTAATCCGGCATCATTTAATATCTACACAAATTTTACAGCAACTGTTCCTGTTCAAAATTATACTCAAGGTATCGCTTATCCAATAACATTGAGGCAAATCACCTCCGGTAATTTCTTTTTTGCTGCCTACTTCAATGTGTTCATAGACTATAATCAGGATGGAGTATTTGATCCAACGACTGAACGAGTATTTAGTGGGGGTCCTACCGGGCCTACCAGCGCTGCTCCTGTCACAACCTCAGTTACTGGCAGCGTTACGATTCCATTTTCTTCATTTGTAGGAGTTACTAGGATGCGTGTAGTATTGATAGAAAACGGAAATAATACAAATTCGCCCTGTGGAACCTATACTTGGGGAGAAACGGAAGATTATAATATTAATATTGTTCCGGGAGTTCCTTGTGGACTAACCAATGCAGGGTCTGCCACCACATCACTCACCAATGTTTGTCCAACTCAAATTTTTAAATTAGACATAGCAGGTACTGTGACCTTGGGTTCCGGGATGACTTGGCAATGGCAAAGTGGTCCTGCAGCCATTGGTCCTTGGACCAACATTGCAGGTGCAACAACATATCCGTTTGCAACTACACAAGCGGCTACTACTTGGTATCGTTGCAGAATTACTTGCGGTGCAACCATCTTATTTACGAGCCCGGTAATGGTTACCTTGAATACCCCAGCACAATGTTACTGTGTACCGATACATATTCCCAATTGTAATAATATGTGGACCTCCAATGTCACATTTAATACATTGAATAATTCTACAGCTTGTTCCAGTAATAACGGTTTGGCATATAATGTTTACCCTGCTTCCGGAACAACAACAACGACGGTTACTCAAAATCAAACGTACAATATAAGTGTAACCACCAGCGGAATTATTAATAGCATTATTTCAGTTTGGATTGATTATAATTTCAACGGTGTATATGAACCCACGGAATGGCAACAGATAGCAGTGAGTAATCCTCCTGGAAGCACCGCTACTGTCCCGGTTACGATTCCGGGAACATCAGGTACAGGACTAACGGGTATGCGTATACGTTCTCGATTTAGTGGAAATCCTAACGGAGCAACAAGTGCATGTATCACTTTTGGTTCCGGCGAAACAGAAGATTATTTAATTACTATTAATCCATTCACGCCACCGGCCTGTGCAGGAATACCGGGTCCGTTTACAACATTTGCATCAGCGACTACGGCTTGTTCAGGTACCTTGATTAACTTATCATTAAACCCACCGGCTGCCAGTGTATTTGGAGGCTTAACTTTTCAATGGCAGAGTGCACCCGCGGCAGCAGGTCCTTGGACAATTATTGCAGGAGCAACGAATAAAATATATAGTTTTAATGCCATTCAATCAGAATGGTATCGATGTGTAGTTGTATGTACCAATTCCGGTTTTAGTGCAGTATCAACTCCGGTTTCAATCACGATCCAACCTACAACTTGGTTAGGATTTACCGATGACTGGAACGATCCAACAAATTGGTGTGGTAGAGTTCCTACATTGTTAGATGACGTCTTAATCTCATTAGTAGCTTCAGGTCGACCGGCAGCATCCTACTATTTCCCGGTAGTGGCTGTGGGTGATACCATGCGTGCACGAAATGTAACGGTTGCAGCTACTGACTCCGTTACAGTCTTAACAGACACTACGGTTGCAATGGATATTGCACAAAGTATAAATAACAATGGAAAAATTTCTATTAATTCTACAAAGGCCGACATTTATACTTTTGGAAGCTCCATTACTACATCTGGTTTGCTACAAGCATTCAGAGGTGGTTCAACGCCTGATAATATTTTACAAGTAATTTATTCGGTGTCGGAATTACAAGCAGCAGGATTGCTTCCCAATGATTTGATTGATTCCATTTATTTGTCGTTTTATTTTAGAGGAAGTACTGCAGCGTATCAAAACTTTGCTATTTCATATGCACAGCTACCTGCTGCTCAAGATCAGTTTGTTTCCAATGATCCCATCTTGGGCGTAACACCGGTTTATTCAAGTGCTGCCCTTATAATTGGTACACCCACTAATGGTGTTTATACCTCCTTCTCTGCAACTTCCGGAATATTAAAACTTCCTGCTGCTAATTTCAGATGGGATGGTGTAAGCAATATTTTGTTGCAAATCTGTTATGATATGACCGCGGGTACTCCGGGAGGGAATGATTTTATGTACTTATCCAGTACTGCCCCGCGTAAATCCATGTTGTGGCTCGGGTCTACGAATATGGCTACTAACGGTTGTAGTTTAACTTCTCTATCTCCAAATTTAATTTCCAACTTTGGTCAGGTTCCTTCAACGTTACGACCCAATATTGGATTTAGATTCCGTCGAGCGCAAAAACTAATGAATGGAACGATTGGTGTCGATTTAAATAATAATGTGGGTTCAAAATTCTGGTCGAGCTTTGCTAATTTATCCATAACAGGCAATTTAAATAATAGCGCTTCACTGTACTCAGATACTTCTATTGTTTCGTTGAATGGATTGTTTAATAATAATGGAATCACAGATTTTAGTTATTCTCCATTATTTACCAACAGAAAAACCATCATGAATTTTACAGGTTCCGATTGGAATAATAATAATTCATTTTTACCAGGTAACTCATTGGTGAGATTCAATGGAACTTTAGCGCAAAATATTGGTGGTTCTGTTAACACTACTTTCCATGAACTTCAAATTAACAAAGGGGCAGCTGCACAATTCGTCACGCTGTTAAGAAGTACGGCTGTGAATGATACGTTGACACTTACTCAGGGTCAGTTGCGATTAAATTTGAATTCGATCGATATTAATAATGGCCTAGCTTCCACTGCGAGTACGGCCAATCCGGTTGGACCAATTACCAGAACTGCTGGATTTATCATTAGCGAAAATGCGTTGTCTTTAGTGAATTGGAAAAATATTGGTATTACCAATGGTCCAAGGGTTGTTCCATTTGGTAATGGAGCCATTGCAGCGCCGATTTATATTCCATTTTCATTTCAACATACATCAGGGGATTTAGGGAATCTTAGTATTGCAACTTACAATGCTCCAGGCAATTTGCCTTGGCCTCCTGGAGTAACGCATATTAATAATGCAGTGACTTCAGCTAATAATGCACCTGCAACCGTTGATCGTTATTGGATGCTTTCAAAGTCAGGACCAAATCCGGTAGCGGATCTCATTTTTCGATTTACTATTGCTGAGCGTCCGCCAGGGATGACTGTCTTCCAACAAGGTCGTGCTCAACCTTGGCGAAGCCAAGCACAAGGAGCGGGTATTAACAATGCATGGATCCGATTGCAAATTCCTTCAACCACGGTAAATTATACGCAATCATATGGACAGGTTGCTGCGGTTTATGATTCAGTACGTGTAGGCGGATTTGATTGGCCGGTTCTCCCGGCACAAGGAGCTCCGTTTTTTGCCGCTGCAGGACCTTTAGGTAATAGTAATCCTTGGGCCATTGCAATCAGTAGCCAGCCTCTTCCTGTTGAGTTGATTGCTTTTGATGCTATGAGAGTAGAGGAAAAAGTGAAGTTGACATGGTCCACACTTTCCGAAGAGTCTTCTGACTATTATTTCGTAGAGCGCACATTAGATTTCAATGAACATATTTATGTTGCAAAAGTTGCGGCATCTGGAAATAGTAATCAACTCTTGAACTATGAAGGATGGGATCATTCACCCAAGGAAGGCATTAATTATTATCGACTGTCTCAAGTGGATTTTGATGGAACCGTAAATGTACTTTCTGATTATATTCCCGTTCGTTTTGGTAAAGATTTAAAGTTTGAAATTCTCTACTTATTAAACGAACCTTCATCTTCTCTTGTATTTGATTATAATTCAAATGAACCGCTTCAACTTTCAATATTTGATTTAACAGGAAGATTAATTCAGACAACGGGTTCTATCCCTGCACAAATTGGAATAAATGTATTGCCTGTAGATTTTAGTTTTCTCGCGGGAGGTTTATACACAATACATCTTCGAAATTCCGAAAATGCAAGAAGTTATCGCTTTGTAAAACAGTAGGTTGATAAAATGACGAATGCCCCTATATAATGCAATTATATAGGGGCATTTTTATTAATTGTACTTTAAATTCCTTGTTTATTCTATTTACATTTGCTATTCAAAACAATACCATTATAACAACCAACTAACTTACTATGAAAAGAATATTATCACTACTCCTGCTCCTCAGTATAGGTCAAAATGGATTTAGTGCCAATCAAAGCCTTTGGAAGGAGGCTGCTCCATCTGAATTATCAACATTGAATAGTGCAACTATCAAAACAAAAAATTGTTTGCATTATAAATTAGAGATTTCAACCTTCACCAAATTATTATACACTTCACCCGACGAATCATCTTCCTTACAAGGAACTATTATTGAAGTCCCTTTTCCGGATGGTACCTTTAAAAATTATCGAATCAAAGCAACGCCAATTATTCCACAAGCTTTACAAAATAAATATCCCGGAATAAAAACGTGGTCGGGACAAGGCGCAGAAGATCCTTCGTCCGTTATTTATTTAGATGTTACGATGTGGGGATTTCATGGGATGATATTTTCTGAGCAAGGCACTGTTTATATCGATCCTTATAACATGTCTACCAATGAATTTTATTTGGTTTATTGGAAATCAGAGGCTCTTAGCTCCAGTCCAATCGCTGCTTGTGGTTTTGATCCGAGTAAGGAAGAAAATCAATCGAATTCCGTTGAAATGAATGCTCGTGTTCACCAAGGTGGTTCTGGAAATAATGTAGCACGTAGCGCAGGAAATACATTGCGTACCTATCGTACTGCTATTGCATGTACAGGTGAGTATTCTAGTTTTCATGGAGGTACAGTCCCAGGAGTTTTGTCAGCTATTGTAACCAGTTTGAATCGAGTTACAGGAGTTTATGAACAAGAAGTTGCCGTGAGATTGGTGTTGGTTCCCAATAATGATACCTTAATTTTTTTAAATGCTTCTTCAGATCCTTATACCAATAACAATGGAGGCACTATGTTAGGTCAAAATCAATCAACAGTGGCTGCTCGCATTGGAAATAGCAATTATGATATGGGACATGTATTTAGTACAGGTGGAGGTGGACTTGCAGGCTTAGGTGTTATTTGTAGTTCATTGCAAAAAGCGAGAGGAGTCACTGGATCACCTTCTCCTGTTAACGATCCTTTCAATATTGATTATGTAGCTCATGAAATGGGGCATCAGTTTGGAGGAAATCATACTTTTAATAGTAATACAAGTGGTTGTTCTGGAAATGGAAATACGTCAACTGCTTTTGAGCCCGGCAGTGGAACTACAATAATGGCTTATGCTGGTTTATGTGGATCTCATAACACACAAAATTTTAGCGATGCATTTTTTCATACGGCAAGTTTTGATGAAATCCTAGACTATACCACATTGTCAGGTGGATCTACATGTCCAGTCTCAACAGCAACCGGAAATACCCCTCCCGTAATTACTTCTATTGGTACCGATCATGCTATTCCCTATCAGACTCCGTTTTTGTTAGAAGGTGCGGCAAATGATCCTGATGGTGATCCTATCAAATACAGCTGGGAGCAATATGATTTAGGTCCTGCTGGCGCCCCAAGTTCTCCAAGTGGAAATGCACCTCTTTTCCGTTCAATCATCCCTACTACTTCTCCTATTCGCTATTTCCCGAAACTTTCGGCCATCGTAACCGGAGCTAATTCTGTAGGTGAGCGCTTGCCAACCTATGCTCGCGATTTACAGTTTCGTTTAACCGTTCGTGATAATAAACTAGGCGGCGGGGGCGTAACGTATGAAGAAGTACTGGTTACATTAAATGTTATTAATACAGGTGCTCCATTTGTTGTTACCTCACCCAATACCAACGTAGCTTGGGTAGGCGCTACTCAAGAAAATGTGACTTGGAATGTAGTTGGGACGGATGTCGCTCCAATCAACGCAACCAATGTGGATATTTTCTTATCTACAGATGGTGGTTATACTTATCCAATAACATTGGCTACAGGTGTGCCTAATACAGGAATGGCAACCGTAACTGTTCCTAGTATTAATAGCACAACGGCTCGTGTCATGGTTAGAGGTGCCGGAAATGTATTCTTCGATATTTCAAACGCCAACTTTTCAATTACGTTTATACAATCCTTGAATGAAAATTCATTAAGTGATGTAGTTCGCATTTATCCTAACCCTTCTGCCGGATTGTTTAATCTTAGTTTAGCTGGTGATTATAGAGGTGATGTATTGGTTACTATCGCTGATATGACAGGCAAAATTGTGGAGGTGAAATCCATGAATAAAAACGGAAGTGGGATGGTGACTTTACTCGATTTAAGTTCACTCCCTAAAGGTATTTACACCGGAACCATATCTACTTCAGAAGGTGTGAAAACTGAGAAGTTGGTGATTGCAGATTAATAAAAATATTCTTAAGACCGAGTGTTGTTTTCTTACAGCACTCGGTTTTTTTTTGCGATTATTTGAAAAAAAATCGAATTATCGGAATTTGATAGTTTGCTTATCGTAAATTTGTGTCATTCATGAAGAAGTTACGCAAAATATTTTACGGCGCCATTGTATTAATTATTTTAGGAATCGTTGCGGTATTAATTTACTTAGCATCACAAAAACCTCATTATAGTGGAAGTATTAAGTTGGAGGGTCTCACTAATGAGGTGGAGGTGCTTTATGATTATTATGGCGTTCCGCATATTTATGCAGAGAGCGAAGAAGATGCTTATTTTGCGTTAGGATTTGCTCATGCGCAGGATCGACTTTTTCAGATGGAAATGACTAAGCGTGTTGCGTCCGGACAACTTTCGGAAATTCTAGGAGCAGATTTTATAAAAGTAGATGCCTTTTTTAAAACATTGGGTTTCGATGAACATGCAGAAGATGCAGTGAAAAAATTCATGACGGGTGATTCGCTTCCCTACCAAAAAGCAGCAAATGCTTATTTGAAGGGAATTAATCAATTTATTGTAACCGGAAGTACCCCCGTTGAGTTTGTATTGCTCGGCATTGATAAAAAAGAATTTACGATAAAAGACATGTATTTGTCTACCGAGTATATGGCGTTTAATTTCGCGATGGCTTTTCGAACAGATCCCATCATGACTTTTATTGAAAGAAAGTTAGGCACATCTTATTTTAGAGATATAATCACTTCACACAAGGATAGTTCATTGGCCATCCCCACTATTTCTTTTAATTCCGATTCTTCCAGAATGCCCATCGATTCTATTCGAAATAATAAAGTGAGTGCATTCAATACAATGAATAGTATTCTCAATAAAGTTCCCATCTCTCCATTAACGGGTAGTAATGGATGGGTAGTGGCCCCACGAAAATCGCAATCTGGAAAAGTATTGTTTGGAAATGATACGCATATTGGATTTTCTCAACCTTCTGTTTGGTATGAAGCACATTTGGAGTATCCTGGTTTTAGTTTTTATGGAAATTTCTTGGCTGGATTTCCATTCGCACCCATCGGACATACGCGCGAGCTAGTTTGGGGGTTAACGATGCTGGAGAACGATGATCTTGATTTTTATTCGGAGCGATTAAAGCCCGGCGACTCATCCCTATATTGGACAGATGGTAGTTGGAAACCCTTGAGTAAAAAGAATAAAATAATTAAGGTGAAGGGCGAGGAAGACGTAACACTAACGGTGAGGAGTAGCCGTCATGGCCCATTAATGGATGAGGTGATGCCCGAATGGAAACAGGTAACTAATAGTGCAGTTTCAATCTGGTGGACACATTTGAAGTTCTCGAATAATTTGATGCAAGTGACGTATGAAATGAATCATGCTAAAAACCTAGATGAATTTCAACACGGGGTATCGCAAATCATCTCTCCTGGATTAAATGTTATGTATGGAGATCGGGAAGGGAATATTGCTTGGTGGGCTGCTGGTCGGTTAATGAAACGTGCTGCTTCTGTAAATCCTGTTTTATTGTTAGATGGATCGAAATATAATTTAGATCCATCGGGTTATTTAGATTTTTCCATGAATCCTCAGAGTGTGAATCCACCATCCGGTTTTGTATACAGTGCCAATAATCAACCCGACACGATGCCCGGCCAAGGATTTTATCCTGGCTACTATACACCTGATGATAGAGCTCAACGAATTATTAAACTGTTTGAAGAGAAAAACATTTTTTCGTTGGAGGATTTACAGCGTATCAGCACCGATGTGCGATCGCCTGTTACTCCAAAAGTAGCTTCCATTATTCTTAGTTCGATACGTTCAGATGTAAAGCAAAAAAGCGAGGTTCATTCTAATGCTTCAAAAATTTTGTTGATGTGGGATGGCGAGCATCAGTTGCGCAATCAAGCGCCCACCATTTATTATAAGTTGCTGTACTATGTATTGCAAATGGCGATGGAAGATGAGTTGGGTGCTGAGAATTTTAAATTGTTATTATCAACGCATGCCTTAAAGAATAGCATTTTGTCCTTTGTTGAAAATGATTCATCCGTTTGGTGGAACGATGTGAATACACGCGATGTAAAAGAATCGCGCAATATTATTTTTGAAAAAGCATTTGATAAAACCGTTACCGATCTCGTTAAACAGTTAGGAAGTAATACCGACACCTGGGAGTGGGGGCGAGTGCATATGTTAGAGCATAAGCATCCCATTGGCATGAAAAAACCATTTAATTTAATGTTTAATGTGGGACCATTCCCTGTTCCGGGCGGACAAGAAGTCATCAATCAAATGGGATTTGATTTGAATCCCGATGGTGTTTATCGAGTGAAATACGGTCCTGCTATGCGCATTGTTTTAGACATGGCTGATGTGGAAGGTTCAAAAAGTGTGTTACCAACAGGACAATCGGGAAATGTAATGAGCCGATATTACAACGATCAAAGCAGTTTATATAATTCAAATAAATTGCGCAAACAAAAAATGAATCGTGCCGAAATCGAATCCAATCGAAGTGGTAGATTGATTTTGGAACCAAGTAAATAAAATAATTCAATTAGATGTAATTTCTAATTTTTTTCTCTGTGAACTCTGTGAAAATCTCTGTGAACTCTGTGGTTAAAGACAATGATAAATGGAACACGGTTTTATTATGATGTTGATGATTTTTTATGAAGATTTATTGTGATACGATAATGGAAAAGCTAAAATACACAGTTTCATTAATTATTTTGTTGTTTAATTTGGAGCTGAATTATAGCTACTCGCAAGGAATAAGTTCTCATTGGCTCTTAGGATATGATACAGGATTGTTCGATACCAACGTCGTTTCAACTAAGGCTGATCTTTATTTTACCCAAAACAACTACACACTAACACCAGCTAATTTCAAAATGCCCTTTCGAGCAGCACAAGCAAATCTTTCAGATGAAAACGGAAATTTATTAATGGTAAGCAATGGATGTTGGATTGCTGATGCTACTGGTGATACTATGCAGAACGGGGGTGGGTTGATTCCAAATTCGTATACTGCTAATTGGTGTAATTTTACAAAGGGGATTCCTTATCCACATTCATTAGTATTTGTACCTGATCCATCTGATTCGAACAAAATATATTTGTTGCATCAATCAGGTACCAATTCTTCAAATTTTAAATCGAGTGGATTGTTCTATTCTATTGTTGACAAAACGCTCAACGGAGGTTTAGGAGGCGTTGTTCTCGGTCAAAAAAATCAGGTGGCATTACAAGCTGGTTTGAACCCAGGCATCGCCGTATGTAAGCATGCTAATGGTATAGATTGGTGGGTAGTGGTTTTTAAAGACAGTTCAGATATTGTATATACTATGCAGTTAAGTGCTACCGGATTCTCAACACCCATTCAACAAGCATTAGGAGTGTCTCCTCCTGTTTATCTTTTAGGTCAGATGAGTTTCTCCCCTGATGGTAAAAAGTTTGCATACTCATATTTTGATGGCACATTTGGAGCTACCAATAATTATATCCGATTATTTGATTTCGATCGTTGTACAGGACTCTTTTCCAATAAAATTGAGGTGGTTTATATAGAAAATTATGGAGGACTTGGCCTTTCTTTTTCTCCGGATTCAAAGAAATTATATGCTGGTACTTTTATAAAAATAGTTCAGCTTAATTTAGATACTACTAATATTACAGCAAGTTTAGATACGGTTGCCGTATATGATGGCTATGGTTATCCACATCCTCTACTTAAAACAGATTTTTGGTTAATGTATTTGGCTGCGAATGGTAAAATTTATTTGTCCTCTGGAAACAGTGTGATTGATATGCATTATATAAATTATCCCGATAGTAATGGCATAGCTTGTGATTTCCAGCAACATGCTATCCGTTTACCATGTTATGCTTTGCGAGGCAATGTTTACCACCCCAACTATTATTTAGGGTGTGATACTACTTTAGGTTGCCCGTGTTTAGTGAGTACAGGATTAAACGAGTATTCGCAACATGATTTCAGTATTAAGTTATCGCCAAATCCGGGAAGCTCGGGTTTTGAAATTTTATACTTGCTTCCTCAAAATAAAAATGGGATCTTGAGTGTTTATGATTTGCAAGGTCGTTTAATGCACAAACAATCTCTTCCTCAATGGTCAACCATGCAACATGTTCCAGCTTCAAATTGGGCAGGTGGAGTTTATCAAGTGCGAATAGAAAGTGATGGGTATTTTAGTACTAGTAAGTGGGTAAAGTATTAATTTGATAGCGAGGCTTCGCTATGGATTAATTTGAAAATTTGAAAATGATATGATATCGAGGCTTCGCTATGAAGATTATTTGATTTGAAGTTTATTTGAATCGATTCATTGCGCCCCTTGCGTTTCCCTTGCGTCCCCGCGGTTAAAATAGAGATTTATAATTGATCAACGAGCTCCATTCCAATCTAATTTTCCTTCCACCAAAGCGCCAGCCCATTTTCAAATTTTCAAATTAACCCATTTTCAAATTAAAATTTTTATCATCTTCTCAGCCAAAATTCTTGCAATCTTTTCATTCGACTCATGCGTCCATCCTGCAATATGTGGTGAGAGTACCACTTGCTCCATCGCACAAAGTTCTTGGAAAGGATAAGGTAGATTTTCTTTGTCGATGTGTTCGAAGCTGAGCGTTTCGTATTCGAGCACGTCCAATGCAGCGCCCCTAATTTTTCCGCTTTTAAGTCCATCTACCAATGCTTGGGTATCTACATTTTTTCCTCTTGCTGTATTGATGAACCAAATGGGTTTTGCGAAACGTTGAATCCATGCTGCATTCACCATGTACTTCGTTTCTGCAGTGAGAGGAATATGCAAACTCACTACATCACATTCACTAAAAAAAACTTGTTCGGTACATTGTTCAACATAGGGAAATTCATTCGTGTCGATTTTTACATAAGGATCTAACGCTATAATTTTAACATCAAAGCCACGCAATTTTTGTGCGAACGATTTGCCCATCTGCCCAAAACCAATAATGCCAACAGTTTTACCTGTTAATTCAACGCCTCTGTTTTCTTC
>JBJXGU010000223.1:0-23127 GCA_046160245.1 Bacteroidia bacterium | reverse complement strand
ATTGCGGTCTACACCGTCGAGAGCCGCTTGTTGCCCATGCCGGCGGTGCGCCAGTGGCTGGGTCTGGCGGGCGCTTCAGTGCTTTATGCAGCTAAAGATTTTATCATGGGACGCTATGCCGCCGAATCGCCCTTGTTTAATGAGTTCTTTTATTATGTATTTCCACTTACGTTTTTTGTTTCGATTATTTCTGTGTTGAGTGTCTATTGTTCTGCGAATTATAAAAGTACGATTCCTACTTATCTCAATGATGTTGTAGTTCGCTTTATGGCCATTGCCGTCGTGAGTTTGTATTATCTGAAATGGTTTACCCTAGATCAATTCATCATGGCTTTTGTTGCGATCTATGGAATTCAGATGATCGGTTTGATATTTTATATTTTTCAGTTCGACAGGCCTGGATTTAAAATTGATTGGCCATTTTTTAAAGAACAAAATTTTGTTCAGTTGATTCGATACGGATTGTTGCTCTGGTTTGCTTCTGTAGCCTCTATCGGATTGAAATTTTTCGACGCGATTATGATTGGACAATACATGCCCTTAGCATTTGTCGGGATTTACACAGTGGCTGCTTTTATTCCAACGATCATTGAAGCTCCACTGAACGCTTTCGATCGTATTGCTGCTTCTAAAATCGCTTTTGCTTGGAAGGAAAATAATCGAGAAGAGATTAATGAGATTTACCAGAAATCTAGTTTGTATATGTTCATGATTGGAGGCTTTCTTTTTCTGAATGTGAATATCAATATTTACGATTTGTTTACTTTTTTACCGGAGGGTTACGATCAGGGAGCTCCTATCGTGATCATTTTAAGTTTGGCTAGTCTTTACAATATGGCTACCGGATTGAATGCAGCTATCTTATTCAATTCTGATAAGTATAGGTTGGGGGCTGTCTTTTTAATTTCTTTAGCCGTAATTGTATTGGCATTGCAAATTATTTTGATCCCTTGGTTGGGAATGATAGGAGCCGCTACCGCCACTGCTTTAGCGTCCTTCATATATAATAGTCTTTTGTTTTGGTATGTAAAAAAGCATTTCAATTTGCAACCTTTTGAGAAGGAAAATAAAGTGCTACTCTTTTTAATTATTGTGCTTTTTGGATTAGGATTCATGTTGCCATCCACAGGATATCCCTTAATTAATATCCTTTACAAAGGAATAATAATCTCTGGAATTTATATTGCGTTCGTCTATTTGAAAAATTTGACACCCGAAGCTTTTGATTGGTTGAAAAAGAAAAAATAATTTGAACGCTTGTATTTCTATTAAAGAATAAATAGAATAATTAGTAAAGTCTCTCCGTGTGCCTTTGTGCTTTCTCCGTGACACTGTGTCTGCCTGCCGAAGGTAGGGTAAAAAAAATAGATATCTCATCAAAGTCGTGAATTTAATATCTCTAAAGGTTAATTTTTTTCTAATTTTAATAGATAAGTCTTCTCCATTATTTTTGATTGAACAAATTTATATTCATATAAAACTTGTAATTTTTACAACAGAGTCACGGATTACACGGAGGGTTCACGGAGAGTGTGTAATGCAAATTGAAATACTATTTTAATCCAAAAAATATCTTGTATTATTTGAATCAACATTAACTTACTGAATACTGTTTATGTTGTGATCAAAGT
Source organism: Bacteroidia bacterium (assembly GCA_046160245.1). GTDB lineage: Bacteria > Bacteroidota > Bacteroidia > AKYH767-A > OLB10 > JAJTFW01. Next base: position 21,496 of record JBJXGU010000223.1, on the reverse strand, counting down.
GAAGCTTTAGCCGAGAATAAAGCAGTTCGTTTAAGCGATTTGACTTTTTAATAGGAAGCGTCGGTGAAACTTTATATTTCCTTTAACAATTTCTCACATTTACTCTTATTGTTTTTGTCATCTATACTCTTAACTTGAATTTGTGTTGCTTTAATAAGCCAATTTTTCGCATTCTGTTTGTCATTTTCTTCGTCGCGTGCTAGATACGAAAGTGCCAACTCAAAATAATGTAATGCATTCATGGGCTCTAACAAAATGGCTTTTTCAAAATGCTTAATGGACTCATCATAAGTTCCACCAGGCAACCCTCCGAAGATGGCTGTTATCATGGTTCTTTCAAAAAAATTAAATTCGGCAATTTCGCGATGCCATCTACCTAAAATGTGATAAGCACCTGCCGTTTTTGGATCGAGTTTAATGGTTAGTTCCGCTTCTGACTTAATTAATTTTGCATTCTCAATTTTTATTTTGTTGCTCGCGAATTCAGTCATTCTACCCAGCGACACTGCATAAACATAATGCGCATTCGCATTCTGAGGATGTTGTGTGATGGCTTTCTTTCCTAAATAAGCTGCTTTCTCATACCACTCTTGTTTTGAACTCTCGGTTTTTTGTTCAAAGCCGATGATGGAATACATGAACGATGTTCTCCATAAATATTCAATGTTGGATGAATCTCTTTTCAATAGTTCTTTATAAATAGCAAGGGCTTCACTCCATTTTTCTTCCTGCTGTAATTTTTCTCCTTGTTGAAATTTTTGGATTTCACTTTTTCCTACTTGTGACCACGAAGTTCCTGCAATCCAAGTGAAAAAAAGTACTAGAAATATTTTATACATGTTCGATTTCAAGATTTTCAATTTCAGATATTTTTTTTAAATCGATAATGGTTTTTCCTGCTTCTGACTTAGATACCATCGGCAAAAATTTTGCGTTCCATTTCATTTCTTTCCAAAAATAAGAATTTCGATCAAAGATTTGTTGTGCGTAGGTATCATCAATGGCTTTAATACTAATCATGAATTCTGCATCAAGTTCTTCTACATCATTTTCTACTAAGTTGCGTAGTGGACTTTCCTCGTTGATGGGATGAACAATGGTCCATGAAAGTGCAAGGAAACTTATTTTTGCGACCTCTAGTTTTAGGTTAGCAAATTTTCGTTGTATGACTCCGTTTACATTTTGATTGTACGAAAATAATACCAAGGCTTCTACTTCAATTAATTGATTTCTTCTCAAATTAGCCACGCGGAACATTAGTGCAGTAGGTGAATCGACAGATAAAGTAGGGTGGCTGTAAGGTGCAATGATGATATTTTCACTGTATAATAGTTTTGCGGTGGGGCGAGAAAATCTTCCATACAATAATCCTGTGGCTAATGCAAATCCCAATAAACCCATCATGGATTCAATGCCGGCAATAGAACTGGCCATCATGCCTGTTGGATTTAATCTTCCATATCCAACTGTGGTGAGTGATTGTGAACTAAAGAAAAATATTTCCAAAAACTTTTCTGCTTCGTTGGTATATATCATTCCTGCAATAGCATCGGGACAAAGAATATAATAGAGTGTAGAAAATAATAAATTGACAAAAAAGTAAAAACTAAAAACCAAGATGCTGAAGTTTAACCACGACATAGTGATGAGTGAATGGTAAATATTCACTACATTGAAATGTGGCTCTCCAATACGTTTAACATTGGCAGTGCCATCTTTGTTTAATGTTCGCTCTCCGGATTCATTGGTGGTATTGCCAAATCCAAATTCAGAGGCAGGGCTCTGATTTAGTATTTGATTTAGTTTTTTCAATCGTGACTCGCTTAGCATTTTATTTTGAAACGGATGTGCTAGAATAGGAATAACAATTCAAAACGCAAATTAGTTTAATGAATTAAACAAACATTTAATCATATGACTCAAAGCGAATCGCTTTTTTGTCATATCCTAAAATATCAAGTCTTTGTCGAGCTTCTTTTAGCATATCCGCCCATCCGCAGATATAAAAATAAGCTGGCCGCTGGTCACTAAATATTTCTTCGTAAATACTATGAACGTATCCTGTTTTTCCTTTCCAGCCTTCATTTTGGCGCGATAATACTGGAATGAATTGGAAACTGGGATGTTCAGCTGCTAATTCTTCAAGCTCCTTGCGATATAGAACATCTTTCTCCCATCTATTACCAAAAATCAAGTATAAATTTTTATGTGGAATATTATTTTTTAAGATGTGTACTATTTGTGAACGTAACGGAGCAACACCTGTCCCCGTTCCAATAAAACATAAGTCGCGATCAATAGGATCAGGCAATTGGAATTTACCTAACACTTTTGAGATTTTTAATTGCGTCCCAACATCATACTTTTCCCAGAGGAGTGGTGTCCCCAATCCTTTTTCGTTGAGTACAATGCATAATTCAAAAATATTGTCTTTTGAAGGTGCAGATGCTATGGAATAACTACGATTTGTATATTTTGAATCGAGGGGTAAATCCAACATAATGAATTGTCCAGCTTTAAAGGAGAATGGTATTTCATCTGGAACTTTAATGAAAAATCGTTTCACTTTTTCTGTCTCGTCTATGATGTCTACGATCGATGCGTCTTGATAAATATAAGCCATGTATATCTTGTATTTTGATAAAATTAAAGCTTATTGATTTAACCCCAAAAAATTCCGTTTGTAATTGCTCAAAAGTAATCTTTATTTTTTATAAAACATAGATTAAGGTTCGGATTTACAGTGCGTTAGAATGTTATTAGAAGTTATTATTTCTTCTCAACGATTTGAGATTTTTATCCTGAATTTTAACTTTATACCGCTATTTGCGTGGATGAAACTGTAAGATAGCCGAGCGTAAATAGTCCTTGTCGAGATGGGTGTAAATCTCTGTGGTGGTGATGCTGCTATGCCCTAGCATTTCTTGTACCGCTCGTAAATCGGCACCACCTTCAATCAAATGTGTGGCAAATGAATGTCGAAAGGTATGTGGACTTATCGTCGTTCTGATTCCGGATTTCAAAGCTAAATCTTTGATGATCATAAAAACCATTACCCGACTTAATTTCCGTCCTCTTCTATTTAAAAAAATATAGTCTTCATGCCCTTTTTGAATGGGTAAATGATTTCGAATTCCATCTGTATACAACCCAATTTGTTTTATTGCTGAATCTCCCATTGGAATGATTCTTTCTTTGTTACCCTTCCCAGTAACTTTTACAAAACCATCGTTAAAATAACTTTGACTTAATTGTAATCCGATAAGTTCTGATACACGCAGTCCGCAAGAATACAAGGTCTCGAGCATCGCCTTGTTTCGTTGTCCTTCAGGTAAACTTAAATCGATAGCGGCTAACAATATATTTATTTCTTCCACAGTAAGAAAATCAGGAAGTTTCTTACCAATGCTCGGACCTTCTATTAATTCGGTGGGATCATCTTGCAAAACATTTTCCATCAATAAATACTTGTAAAAGGCTTTTACTCCTGATAACACTCGAGCTTGTGTTCGCGCCATCATTCCCAAATCACTCACCCATCGAAGAAATTCTTGCAAATGTTCATGCTTGATTTGTTCGGGGGAATAGGAGTATTGTTTGAAATCTAAAAACTGTACTAATTTTTCAATGTCATGCTCATAGGCTTCCACCGTATTGGAGGACAGCGAACGTTCCAATTGCGAATAACTTCTAAATCCTCTTATGTAGGGTGTCCAGGCGTTCATGACTGTACGAAGATAATACCAATTCGAATAATAATCTTGCTCAATATGTAGATTGTATTATGCCGACCTACATAGATTTGTTTTTATTTAATTGGAATATTTTAATCTAGCGTCGGTAGAATTAATGATTCATATTTTTTGTAAATTTGTACATGATGCGCATAGATATTATTAACGGTCCAAATTTGAATTTGTTGGGTATTCGCGAACCTGAAGTCTATGGAGTGAAGACGTTTGAAGAATATTTTTCAAGTTTAAAGGAACTTTTTACAGATATCGACCTACATTATTTTCAAAGTAATGTGGAAGGTGAACTCATTAATCGCTTGCATGAAGTAGGTTTTTCATCTCATGGAATTATTTTTAATGCCGGTGGTTATACGCACACTTCGGTTGCTATTGCCGATGCAGTTGCAGCCATTCGTACTCCGGTCATTGAATTGCATATCTCCAATGTTTTTGCGAGAGAGGAATTTCGTCATCAGAGTTTAATGGCTGGCAAATGTGTTGGACTCATTGGCGGACTCGGTTTAAAAGGATATGAATTAGCGATTCAATATTTTTTGGATTCAAATAAAAGCAATTAGTAATGTTGGAGCACAATCATATTGCACATTCCGTTCTGATGGTTCGTCCAGCGCAATTTGGTTTTAATCCCGAAACTTCATACAGTAATTCTTTTCAACATAAATTAGAAGTCGAAAGCGTATCCGAAACAGCTTTGGTGGAGTTCGACGAAGTAGTAAATCAATTGAGAAATGTTGGAATAGAAGTTCTGGTTTCTCAATCGGATGATGTATTAGCTCCCGATTGTATCTTTCCGAATAATTGTTTTAGCACTCACGAGAAAAATAAATTATTTATTTATCCCATGATGGCTGCCAATCGTCAACGAGAAAGAAACGGTAATCTACTCGTTGATTTGAAAAATAATTTTAAAGTCGATGAAATTGAAGATTACAGTAAGTATGAAAAGCAGCTTTTATATTTAGAAGGAACCGGAAGTATTGTATTCGATCATCTGCAAAAAATGGCATACTCTATTCGTAGTCCAAGAACAAATGAAGTGGTGCTACACGAGGTATGTTCCGCATTAAATTATACTCCATTTTTATTTACCTGTTTGGATGCACATCAACAACCCATCTATCATACGAATGTGATCATGAATATGGGTTTGGGTTATGTCGTATATTATGCAGATGGAATTATGGATCCATTGGAAAAAGAGAGGCTCCTCCAGACTTTTAAAAAGAGTAACTTGGAAGCAATAGCTTTATCCTGGAATCAGGTCCAGAATTTTTGTGGAAACATGCTTCAACTTCAAAATAAGGAAGGCAAGTTATTTACGATTTGTTCAACATCAGCCTATCAAAACCTAACACTTGAACAGAAAGGATTGATTTCTAAACGATCCAACTTTCTGGTTGTTGACATCCGAATGATTGAAAAAATTGGAGGAGGTGGTATTCGGTGCATGCTGGCTGAAGTATTTTTGAGTCCTAGAAGTGTGCAGCATGTTAACGGATTCCCTGAAAGGACTTAAAGTAATTGAATTGGCCACCGTTTTGGCGGGTCCAGCTGTGGGAATGTTTTTCGCTGAATTAGGTGCCGAAGTCATTAAAGTGGAGAATAAAAGGACGGGCGGCGACCCAACTCGTGGCTGGAAATCTGTTCATGAGTCAAAGGATGATCCCGCTTCTGCTTATTATCATTGTGTGAATTGGCATAAACAAATTGTATTTCTTGATTTAGAGGAATCTTCCAATCGAGCGCAACTTTCAGAATATTTGCAAAGTGCAGATCTTCTCATCGTCAACTTTAAAGAGGGCGATGCTGAAAAGTTTGATTTAAAGAGTTCGGTACTGCGTAAACGTTATCCTTCATTAGTCATTGGTGAAATTCATGGATTTGATACCGAAGATCGTGTAGCCTATGATGCCGTTTTACAAGCAGAATCGGGAATGATGTCGATTAATGGAAATCCAGGTGATGAACCATTAAAGCTTCCTATAGCTTTCATTGATATTTTGGCCGCTCATCAACTCAAAGAAGGAATACTATTAGCGTTATGGAAACGTGAGAAATCAGGAAAAGGAGCCATTGTCTCCACTTCGTTGTATCAATCTGCATTGGCATCATTAATAAATCAATCCAGTGCTTATCTGAATACGAACGTAGTGCCGTTGCAGTTAGGTTCCTTGCATCCCAATATTGCTCCTTATGGTGAAAAGGTATTAAGTAAAGACCAACAACCTATTTTGTTAGCGGTGGGTACCGATGGACAATTTCGAAATTTATGTGATGTGTTAGGAAGTCATTCACTCGCAAAAGAAAATAAATTTTTGACCAATGCGGATCGTGTAAAAAATAGAATGGATTTGCAATCAGAGTTAACTGCATTATTCATCAAGCAAGATGCATCTACCGTTTTATCAAAGTTACATCAAGCAAAAGTTCCTGCAGCGAAAATAAGAAAGTTAGACGAGGTACTGAATGATTCTCTGGCAAAAGAAATGGTGTTGGAGCAAGTGGAACCCAATGGAAAAATAAGTAAGCGAATGGCGACAGTGGCCTTTAAAATAGAGACTATATGATGACGATGAATAAATTAAAATTTGCAGATCCCTACCATGAAAATAGGATTGAGGATTATTTTTTGTTTAGATGGAAGTTACTTCGCAAGCCTTGGGGCCAACCGAAAGGAACGGAGCGTGATGATCAAGAAGAGAATAGCTTGCAGCGGATGATTGTCGATGAAGATGGAAATATTATCGCCTGTGGTCGTTTCCACCTCAACTCTCCTCACGAAGCGCAAATTCGATACATGGCTGTCGATACTGGACAACGTGGAAAAGGAATTGGGAAAATGATGATGGAAGAGTTGGAGAGTTTAGCGATCAGTGCAGGCGTAAAAACCATCGTGTTACAAGCGCGTGAAAATGCATTGGAATTTTATTTAGCTTGTGGGTATACGAAAGTGAAAGAAACTTTTTTGCTTTACAACGATATTCAGCATTATTTAATGATTAAAAAAATATAGTTTAGATTATATCATGCGTATCGATATCATCACCGTGCATCCAGAATTGTTGGAAAGTCCATTTCAGCATTCTATTTTGAAGCGTGCTCAAGAAAAAGGATTGGTGCAAGTGAATTTAATCAATTTGCGAGATTATGCATTAAGTAAACACCGTAATACCGATGATTACGCCTTTGGTGGTGGTGCAGGCATGGTGATGATGATTGAACCCATTGCGCTTTGTATAGAAGATTTGAAAAGTAAGAATGAATACGAAGAAGTGATTTATATGAGTCCGGATGGAACATTGTTAGATCAACCGTTAGCCAATAAATTATCACTTTCTGGAAATATGATTATTCTTTGTGGACATTACAAAGGAGTGGATGAGCGAGTGCGTGAACATTTTATTACTCGGGAAATAAGCATCGGCGATTATGTGCTCTCAGGTGGAGAGTTGGGTGCAGCTGTGTTATGTGATACCGTAATTCGATTGATCCCCGGCGTATTGAATGATGAAACATCAGCCCTATCAGATTCTTTTCAAGATGATTTAATTGCTCCGCCAGTTTATACACGCCCTGCCGAATTTAGAGGATGGAAGGTTCCCGATATTTTATTATCGGGTCATGAAAAAAATATTGAGCAGTGGAAATATGAAAAGTCACTTCAGCGAACCAAGGAACGAAGACCTCATTTGCTCGATAAGAAGAATTAATTTTGTACGCTAGAAGTTTCTTCCTGACTCAATTTGATTTCGCGAAGTCGCTCTCTGCTTTTAATTTTCTTGTTTCTGGTTGTATAAAAGAAGAAACTTAATAAAATTACAAAGTAAGTGCAAAAGAAAATGGAAGCTGAATAATTCCATTCTCCAATATATTCTTCAATGATGACATTCATCAAAAGTGAAAATAGCGCAAGTCCAACAAAAACAAAACTCACTTTAGTATCACTTAAGCCGAGTAGTGCGAGACTATGTGTGGTGTGATCTTTTCCTCCAACAAATGGGGAACGACCAGCCGAAAGTCTATTTACAACCACCACCGTAGTATCTAAAATCGGAAGTATAAATGTCATAATTGTACCTGCTAATAATTTGCCCGATGCAGGTGCTTCAGTAGCGTAGGGGTCATTCCAGAAATAAATAATGCCCATAGTTGCTAAAAAAACACCTAGAAATTGACTTCCTGTATCACCCATATACATTTTGGAAGGATGCCAGTTAAATCGTAAGAAGGCAATCAAAGAGGATAATACACCAATCAACACCAATAAATGCATGTTTACAATGTCGTTGTTATGGATAATAATGTAAATAGTATTGAGAATAATTCCAATAGAAACAATGGAAGTGATGCCATCCATATTGTCGAGCATGTTTATTGAATTCATAATTCCCACTACCCAAAATAGAGTGACAATATAATTCAATAAATCACTCGAGAAAATGTGAATACTAATGCCTGTGCTAATTAAGATAAGACCGGAAAGAAGTTGAACTCCAAATTTCAACCAAGGCTTAGTATTGTAAGCATCATCAGCCAATCCAATCAAAAATCCGGTCCCACTCGACAAAAGCAGTCCAACAAAACCGAGTTGATATGCATCTTGGGCAGGCTCAAATAAAATAGAATAACTTGCTAATGAAAGAAGGAACATTATATAAAAAGTGATTCCACCTATACTTGGCTTCGACATAGCGCCCCAACGAATGATGGTGCCATCCAAATTATTGCGAATGCCCAGTGTTTTGAAAAAACGCAAAAAAAGGGAATTGATCATCAATGAAAAAGTAACCGCAATGATTAGAAAGAGCGTGTATAGAATGAAGCTACTATGTTGAAGAAATTGTTCAGTCATTGGGCATCATGATTTCAAATCTGGATTCTAATTCTTGGAATGAAGGTAGTTCCATATCTTTTTCAGAGACGATAGGTGTGGCGTCGAAGCCCCAGTCAATTGAAAGATCAATGTCATTCCACAAAATACCACTTTCTGATTCTTTATGATAAACGTTGGTGCATTTATACAGAAATATAGTATCCTCTTCCAAAGATAAGAAACCATGTGCGAAACCCGGCGGGATCCAGAAGATAAAGTTGTTGAATGCACTCAATTCAACCCGTAGATGTTGTCCATACGTGGGTGAATTTTTTCGGATGTCTACGGCAACATCGTGAACACGTCCTTTTAATACGCGTACAAGTTTACCTTGGTCGAAGGGTGGATGCTGAAAGTGTAAGCCGCGTAAAACATTCTTATGACTGTTGGATTGATTGTCTTGCACGAACTTCTTTTGAAGCCCTAATGAATTAAATACTTGTTCATTGTATGATTCATAAAAATAACCTCGATCATCATGAAAAATTCGTGGTTTGAATAGGAGAGGTCCTTCTATGTTAAATCGTGTTACTTCCATTTCTAAGCGCTTTTCTTTTTAAATACAGAGGTAACACGATTCCACAAAGTCTTAGGCTCTTCATCTTCCTCATAATATCCATATCCATAACTATATCCATAGCCATAACCATAGCCATAACTATAACCATAGCCATAGCCATATTTAATTTTCGACATTTCTACGCCATTTAAAATTACGCTAATGTTTTTTACTTTGTTGTCAGTAATCAGTTTATTGATTTGCGCAACAAACATTTTTCTGGAATAGTTGGCTCTCAAAATGTAAAGTGGATAGTCTGCAATTTGCATAATCGGAATTCCATCACTCACAATCCCAACTGGAGGTAAGTCAATAATGATGATGTCATAAATACCCTTTAAGTATTCGAGTAATACCTCCATCTTTGGGTTAATAATTAACTCAGCAGGATTCGGTGGAATAGGACCAGCCGTTATAAAATCAAGATTTTGAAGTGAGCTTTTCGTAATGCAATTTTCCGGTTGATCTTTCCCGATTAATAAAGTGCTGATACCATGATTATTTTCTACATTAAAACCTAAGTGGATTTTAGGTTTCCTCATGTCTAAGTCAAGAATAACTACTTTAAGACCTGAAAATGCAATTACACCAGCCAAGTTAATTGCATTAAATGTTTTTCCTTCTCCTGAAATGGTAGATGTTAAAGCGATTATTTTGGCACCTTCGTCATTCGAAATAAATTGTAAATTGGTTCGAATAGACCGGAAAGCCTCTGAAATTACAGATTTTGGATTTTTATCTACTAATAGTTGAGATATTGGAATTTCTCTTTTATACTTGGGAACAATTCCCAGCATATTAGCTTCGGTATATTGACCTACTTCTTCTAATGAATTAATTTCATTATACAGTAAATACCTAGTAGTAATTAAAATAAAACCAGCAAGAAAACCTATTATCATACAAGCACTTATTATTAAAGTCTTGTTTGGAGATACAGGAGGGTTATTCCCTAAATCTGCTTGTAAAATGACATGTTGTGGAACATAGCCCGCACGTGTAATTGAAAATTCTGCTTTCTTTTCGAGTAGCAGCGAATAGAATTTTTCATTGATTGTAAATAATCGTGTAAGACGCCCAAATTCGGCTTGCTGCTGCGGAAGAATTCCAAATTTCTTTTCTATTTTCTGTATTTCTAAAAGCTTACTTTCTTTTTTTGCTTTAAAATCTAATCCTTCATTGACAAGCATTTTGTTTACTAAAATTTGCTGATTCTCAATTTGGACTTGTGTTGATTTGTATAGTTCACTCTTTTCAGTTGTTTGTAGTTTAATTTGATCTCTCTGATCTAGTAAGGCTTGTAATTTTTCCAAATGATTCAAAATAATATTATTGTCTGATCTTCCTGATAAGCTCAATAAGAATTTACTTACGTCGGGAGAACCCTGCAGCTCTTTTCTGATACTGTTATATAAATTTATTTCATGCTCAAATGCATAGATTTCAGTCTGTATGGATTGCAGCTGATTCATAATGATGCCTGCCGACAATTCTGGATTCAAGATTTTGTTTTCTTTCTTAAATCGCTCAAGTGAGGTTTCAGAATTGCTGAGCTCAATATCAATACTCGATATTGTATTGTCAATAAAATCAAGAATTTTATCAGCAACTTCAGAGTTTTTTTCTAAATCATATTTGTTAAATTCAAGGGCAATTCCATTTACAATATCAGAAGCTTTTTGTTGAGTCTTATCTTTAAGTTTAATTTGAACAGTTTTAGCGTCAAGATTAAGTGGTGTAATAACAATGGATCTTGAAATTTGATTTATTATTGCTGGAATACTATTAATGACAAAATAAAAAGCATCTTTATTTAGATTTTGTTGTAAAAGTGAAATGGCTTTGAAATCGTAGATCGAAATCTTCACGTCTGCTTCGGGAAAACTAATCCATTCGTCGGTCTTAAAAGGTCCTTTACTTTGCGTTGTCTTGCCGCTATAATTAAGATTAAAACTTGTTGAAGATAGAAAGTCAATATTAATATGCTTACCGATTAAGGAGCTGTCCTTCATCCTTATCTCGACTGCAAAAGGGCTCATTTTATACAATTCAAAAGTTAAAAATTCACCTTTTGAATAATAACTAATTTGAAAAGGAAGCTTACTGATAACACGTTCTAATATTACCCGAGAACGCATTAATTCAATACTTGATGCAAGTTTATTGTTTTGATCGGTAAACGTTTTAAATTGTTTTGAGTTGATAACATTGCTAGCATTGTCTTGTTCAGAAAGCTGAATAACTGCGGTGGATTCAAAAACAGGTGCTGTATATCGTAATATTAATAACGCAATAAGAATTGCCATTAAAATGAAAAAGGTAAACCATAGCAAATTCTTTCTTGCAATGGTTACGAGAAGTTTAAAATCAAAATCTTCGTTAATCGGCGATATTTTCTTTTTTGCCATTCTTTGCTTTTAGCTCTTTAAGGCTTACTTAAACCATCTGCAATTTGATATACTAATGCTAAACTGGTAATGATTCCAATGATAGGAGCAAGTTGTGAAAGTAATTCTTGCGAAATTCTTGGAACTGGTTCTACGTAAATAATATCGTTCGATTGAAGCAACAGATTGCTTTGACTCATTCCCTCAATGGTAGATAAATCAATCAACATAACTTTGGGATTTCTTAAATCACCTCGAATTAATTTGATTTTAAAAGCTTTGCCGGTGTTTGTTAATCCACCTGCTAATGCTAATGCTTCAATTAAGTTCATGTTCTCATTGTCAAGATTGACGGTTCTTCCAGTTCCACCGGTTCCAGGGAATACCATTACTCTTCTGTTTAAGACTTTAATCATAACAAAAGGCTTATTGTAAAAAGTAGCATATTCTTGTTCTAATGATTTTTCGGCTTCCCTTACAGTTAGACCTGCAATTTTTATTTTACCAATAATAGGAAGTTTAACTTGACCATCAGGTTCAACTAAAAATTGTGTTTGAGCGTTTCCTTGACCACCACCATTTTGAATTCCTCCAGCTATAGAGGAAGCGGATGTAGTCATGTCAATTAATTTAAAGCCATCATTTGTATAAACACCAAAACCGAGTATGTCATTAGGAGTTATGCGGTATTCTACGTTACCTATCGTCTGGTCATTAGAATATTCATAGTTCTTGGGAACTTTGAACATGACGCTCGGATTAATTTGGCAAGAACTGATTGCAAATAGAATAAATAGTGCTGGTATTAGCTTTTTCATAAAATCAAGGTTCATTTTGATTGGTTGCAAAAGTAAGTATTTTTTATTGCTAAATGAGAGAAGTACTAATTCTTCAAGAGTTTAGCATATAGTTCAGAAATATCTTTACATAATCTTTTTTCGTGAAATCGAGTCAGAACATAAGAGGGTCCTTTTGAACTCATTTTACTTCGTAAGCTCTTATCAGAGATAAGCTGGTCTAAAGCATTCGAGAATGCGATTGTGTCGCCGGTTTCCACTAGTAAAGCTGTTTCGTTTTGAAGTACAATATTTGAAATCCCTCCAACATTCGTGGCTACGATAGGTTTTCCTGCTGCTTGGGCTTCTAATAAACTAGCAGGCGTTCCTTCGTTTAACGAGCTGATTGCCAATATATCTATTCCATTCATGGCAATGTCTATTTCATGGATCCATGAAGTGAAGACTAATGGAGCATCAGAATTAATTTTATCCGGTGTTGAAATGGATAAGTCTAAACTTTTGCAAAACTCTTGTAATTCAGCCATTTGTTCACCATCTCCAATAATAAATGCTTTGGTTTTATTGCCAAATTTTTGATAGGAAAAAGAAAAAGCCTGAATAAACAATCGTAAGTTTTTGATGGGAACCAATCGTCCAATAATTCCAATAGCAACCTGATGATTTTGAATTGAATATTGCTCCCTAAACTTTGCTCTTTTTATTTCTTGATTTTCCTGAAAAGGCACTAGATCGTAACCTAATTCAATCAAATGAACCTTTTTGCACGAGCTAATTTTATAAACTTCGCAAAGTTCTTTTTTTTGATTTTCACTAATGGCTATTATCGCACTGCTCAACCATGCTAAACCTCGTTCTAGATTTATAAAGAATGTAGTTTTGAATTTTCCAAAGTAACTGTGAAAAACATGCCCATGAAATGTATGAATGATCACTTTTACTCCAGCTCTTTTGGCAGCAAGTCGACCAATTAATCCTGCCTTCGCAGCATGAGTATGAACTACATCAGGTTTAAATTCACGAATAATTTTAAGTAAATGCTTATAAGCTTTGTAATCAGAACGTAAATTAATCTCCCGATGCATATCAGGTAAATACATCGGCTCAAGTCCAAGTTTATGAACCATAAATTCCGAACTTTCTTCGCTGTCATCCTTCATCCCTGATACAAGGAGGGTCTCATATTCAGGTCGTAAATGAGCTGTTATGGTAGCTGCATTATAGGTTATCCCTCCTAAATTCAGTCTGTTAACAATTTGAAGTACTTTGGCCACACTTCAAAAGTAAGCCTTAGTAGTTGGTAAATAAAATATTCTTGAAATATGATTTCACTAAATGATGAGTTTAATTTAATTTTTTTTGAATTGAAAAATTGAAACTCTTTTTCTTTCGTGAAATCGTTTACTTTTGCCACCTATGTTTTCCCTGATCCTCAAGGAAATTAACAGCTTCTTGAACTCCCTCATTGGGTATATCGTTCTCGTTGTCTTCCTCTTAACGATGGGTTTGTTTCTGTGGATATTCCCAGATTCATCCTTTAATATTTTAAGTGCCGGTTATGCGAACTTAGATTCGCTATTTGTAATTACTCCATGGATGTATTTATTACTAATACCAGCGATCACGATGCGACTTTTTTCTGAAGAGAAGAAGTCCGGAACCATTGAGCTTTTATTAACTCGACCGTTAACCGAAATGCAGCTGGTAAGTGCAAAGTTTTTTGCTGGAGTGATCTTGGTGTTGTTTTCTTTACTACCAACCCTCATTTACTATTTTACAATTCATTCAATTAGTTTACCTGTTGGAAATGTAGATTCAGGAGCAATCTTGGGTTCGTATATTGGATTGTTATTGCTCGGAGCGAGTTTCGTTGCGATCGGAATTTTTTCGTCCTCATTGGCCGATAATCAAGTGGTCGCTTTTATTATTGGTTTTTTTCTTTGTTTGATTTGTTTGAAAGGGTTTGAATCGATTTCCGCCATTTTTGGAATCGGGAAAGCATCCACTATTGTTTTTGGTTTAAGCTTTAATGCCCATTATTTGAGTTTGAGTAGAGGAGTGATCGATACTAGAGATTTGGTTTTCTTTTTTTCGGCAATTCTTTGTTTTCTTTTCATGACAAGAATGGTTATTGAAAGTAGAAAATGGTGATGGGAGCGATGGAAATGAAATCTAATAAAAGAAAAAGTCCAAAAGGTCAAGCGATCCTGCAGTTGATCTTGTTGTTGGGAGTTATTGTGTTGACGAATATCGTTTCATCGTTTGTTTTTACTCGAATTGATTTAACCGACGATAAACGTTTTACCTTGTCGGACAATAGTAAAAAGCTGGTTTCTCAACTTAAGGATGTTGTTTATATTCGAGTTTATTTGGAAGGTGATTTCTCACCCGGATTTTCTCGTTTACAGCAAAGTACACGTGAGATTTTAGATGAACTCAGTATTTATTCGAACGGAAATTTGCAGTTTGAATTTATTGATCCATCTGCTAATCCCGATGAAAAGGAACGTAATAAATTTTATGCTCAGCTTTATCAAAAAGGAATTCAACCAACCACTGTAGAGGAACGAACGAACGAAGGTACAAAGCGAACTTATATTTTTCCAGGGGCATTGGTCAGTTATGCGAATGTGGAGATGAGCATCACGTTGTTGAAGAATCAAAATGGTTTTCCTCCTGAACTGATTTTAAATAATTCAATTCAAAATCTGGAATATGAAATTTGTAATGTGATTCGTAAAGTAACGGATCCCATGCGTCCAACCATTGCTTTTTTAGAAGGGCATGGTGAAATGGATACAACAAATGTTAATGATATTGCAAACGCACTGAAAGCTTCTTATGAATTGAAACGGGTTCGTATAGATGGAAAGTTAAATGCATTGAAGGATTATCAAGCAGTAGTAATTGCAAAGCCCGATAGCGCATTTAGTGAAAAGGATAAGTTTGTGATTGATCAATATGTCATGCATGGCGGGAAATTAATTCTTTTACTGGATCCTGTTCAAGCGACGATGGATAGTTTGGAAAGACGAGGGGAAATTTTAGCACCCGCCCGCGATTTAAAATTGGATGATATGCTTTTTCGATACGGAGCTCGTGTAAATTATGATTTAGTGCAGGATTTGCTTTCCTCATTAATACCCGTTGTCACCGGCATGGTGGGCAATCAACCTAAGCAGCAATTATTGCCTTGGTATTTTTTCCCATTGATGAATCCTACATCAAAACATCCGATCGTCAATAATTTAAATTCAATAAAGGGACAGTTTGTTTCGAGTATAGATCCTATCGAAGCTCAGGGTTTAAAACATACTGTTTTATTAACTACCTCTCAATACAGTCGGATTTTACCTGCACCTGTGCGCGTGAGTTTGGGGATCATGCAATATAAACCGGATCCAAAAATGTTCCCTCAAAAGGATGTTCCCGTTGCATTGTTAATGGAAGGAAGTTTTACTTCCTTGTATAAAAATCGAATCCCACCAGCAATAGCCGAAAGTAAAGAAATCGACTTTAAGGATGCAAGTGTTCCCACCAAAGTAATTGTAATTTCTGATGGTGATCTAATTCGAAACGATATTGTGAAAGGTTCTCCGGTAGCACTTGGATTCGACCGATACACGAATACTACCTATGGAAATAAATCTTTCTTTTTAAATATCATGGATTATTTCTGCGATGATTCTGGATTAATGTCAGTGCGAAGTAAAGAATTTCGTTTAAGGATGATTGATCCTGCCGTTTTGGAAGAAGATACTACGGTATTAAAATGGTTCAATGTAACTTTACCAATTATCCTTTTATTGGTATTCGGATTAATAAAATTTTATTTGCGTTTACGTCGTTATACATAGTTCCATGAAAAAAAATAAATCAGTACTGATTGTGTTTATATTGTTAGCGGTAGTAGCTAGTGGTCTTTGGTATTTTGAAACGAATAAATCCATCAAAGGAGAGTTAAAGGATTTTGCTGTGGCTGATACAAGTAGCATCGATAAGATTTTTTTAGCAGATAAAGAAGGACGTTCCGTGACTTTAGTGCGCGAAGCATCAAATCGTTGGTTGGTAAACGGAAAATTTTTAGCTCGTGAAGATGGAGTTCAAAATCTTTTAGCTACGATTAAGAATGTAGAAGTGCGTAGTCCAGTAGGAAAAAATCTTTATAATAATACTATGAAGATGATGGCTTCAAAATCAGTGAAGATCGAGATCTATTCTAATGAAGAGTTGATTAAAACGTATTATGTTGGTCATCCCACCATGGATAATTTAGGGACCTTTATGTACCTTGAAGGAAGTTCGGTTCCCTTCATTACTTTTATTCCTGGATTTAATGGATTTCTTTCGACTCGCTATTTTGCTTCTGAACCTGAATGGAGAGATCGATCAATTTTTAGATTTGATCCCCGTCGAATTGTTGAAGTGGAAGTTAACGACAAAGCTCGACCCATACGAGCTTTCAATTTAACAAGGTTTGCGGATACAACTTATGTAGTAAAAAAGTTAATGGATGGTCAAAATATTAATCCTTTGGATCTCAATAAGGTAAGGACTTTTTTGAGCGCGTTTTCGGAAACGTATTTTGAAAAAATAGACATCAATATCAAACAAACTACCAAAGACTCTATTTTTAAAGTAGGACCATTTCTATTGGTAAAAGTCGAAATGGACAATGGAGGAGAAAAGAGTTTGATTTGTTTCCGGAAGCCCGTTACCCCTGGATCTCGCTTGCAAATGGATCATGAAGGTGAAGATTTACCATTTGATTTAGACAAGTTTTATGCATTAATGTCTGGGGATACCTCATTACTAGTTTGTCAGTATTTCCATTTTGATAGAATACTGAAAGATCCACGGAATTTTTTACCCGGAAAAGATGTAGTTCCGGCTCAGCAACGTTTTGAATAGCAATTTTTTTTACTTTTTGTTAATAAAGTGCGCAGTGTTATAGTCCTGTAGAACGGCTGCTTCAACTATATTTGCTCATTCCTTTGCGTTAAAGGAGTTTAAGATAGAATATTACCTATGAAATTTATAGTAAACGCTGATACCTTATTAAAGCAATTGCAGTTAATAAGTGGAGCTCTTCAAAACAGCACTCCATTACCCATCCTTGAGAATTTTCTTTTCGAATTAAGTCCGGATAGCCTCAAAGCCTCTGCATCGGATTTGGAAACTACCATGACTACTATTATCTCCGTGCAAAGCAAGGAAAGTGGAAAGGTGGCGGTGCCTGCAAAAATTTTATTAGATACTTTGAAAACTTTCGGTGCAGAACCCTTGAATTTTAAAATTCAAAAAGATTCTTTTCATATTGAAATCAGTTCCGACAAAGGAAAGTATAAGTTGAGCGGATTAAATGGAGAAGATTTTCCTAAGCTGCCATCTATCGATAAGCCCAATACCATTGAGATGCCTTCCGATGTTTTGTTAGCGGCAATCAATCATACTTTGTTTGCAACAGGAAACGATGAGTTGCGTCCTGTTATGACCGGCGTATTTTGCCAGTTTAGTAAAGATGGATCCATCTTTGTTGCAACGGATGCGCATCGTTTAGTGCGTTATCGTCGTAACGATATTCGCTCAGCAAAAGAGAGTTCGTTTATTATGCCTAAAAAACCATTGGCACTTTTAAAAGCTTCTATGGTGGGAACAACAACTCAAGTTAAAATCGATTATAATGAAGCCAATGCATTTTTCACCTTCGATAATGTGAGTTTGATTTGCCGATTAATTGATGGTCGTTATCCAAATTACGAAGCCGTAATTCCATTAGATAATCCGAATAAAATGGAAGTGGATCGCTTGAGTTTTTTAAATGCGATTCGCCGTGTGAGTATCTTCTCCAATAAAACTACGCATCAGGTAAAGTTTCGCATTGCAGGTAGTCAAGTTGAAATTTCTGCAGAAGATGTGGATTATGGAAATGATGCAGATGAGCGTTTGTCTTGCAGCTACGAGGGAAAGGATATTGAAATCGCCTTCAATGCTCGTTTTATTCAGGATATGCTTAGTAATATTGATTCCGGTAACGTCTTGTTAGAACTTTCTCTTCCTAACCGAGCAGGATTACTTTCTTCACCCAAAGCAGAGTCAGATCCCAATGAGGATTTACTGATGTTGGTGATGCCGGTGATGGTTAATTAATAATTTAGAATTCAGAATTCAGAATTCAGAATTGCATGATTAGTAGGGCGAATCTGAGTTTTTTAATTGGTTAATTATTATTCTTGGCTGAAATAAGCTTGTGAAACTACTCTTTTGAATCTTTAACAGAGTTTCAACTAAGAAGCTTAAAAAAATATTTGTAAATTACTATTTTCGAATCTATGGAATTCTTGTGAATTGGGCAGCAGATGAAGGGCTCTGAAATCGTTATTAGAGGGAGATCGGACTTAAATACCTTACCTAGTAAATGAGAAGTCTTAGTTTTTAGCCAATGTGCTATATTTATGGACTTAATTCTGAATTCTGCATTCTGAATTCTGAATTTCCTATTTGGAATGATATTTTTTATTCTCCGAGTATATTTTCCGAAGAGTTGGGAATAAATTGTAGTCTTTCGTACCTTCGCATGAATGTCTGAGCCGAATCAACCACTTCTAAAAGCCGATACCAGCGAAGAGCCCATAGTGCTTGACCCGGAAGCCGAAAAGAAGGAAATTCTTAAACGCTATCGAGCTATTTTGCGCGCGTGTAAAGCGAACATGGATAAGGGTGATCGGAAGATGATTAGAAAGGCTTTCGATTTATCACTCGAAGCGCATAAAGATATGCGTCGTAAAAGTGGAGAGCCTTATATTTTTCATCCCATCGCTGTAGCCATGATTATGGCCGAAGAAATTGGGTTAGGTGGAGTTTCAATTGTGTGCGCATTGTTGCACGATGTAGTGGAAGACACGCATTACACTTTAGAAGATATTGAAAAACTTTTTGATAAGAAGGTCGCCGGAATCGTTGATGGATTAACGAAAATTTCGGGAGTGTTTGATCATACTTCTTCGTTGCAAGCGGAGAATTTTAGGAAGATGTTACTTACGTTGAGCGACGATGTGCGTGTAATTTTAATTAAGATCGCTGATCGTTTGCATAACATGAGAACGTTGGGTTCTATGCCGAAGGATAAACAGTTGAAGATTGCCTCTGAGACTGCTTATCTCTATGCTCCATTAGCACATCGTCTTGGACTTTATTCTATCAAAACAGAATTAGACGATCTTTCGCTAAAATATACCGAGCCTGAAGTCTTTAAATCGATTGCACTGAAACTGCAAGAGAGTAAAAAGGAAAGAGAAAAATTTATTCTTGATTTCACGAAGCCCATCAAAGCCGAACTGGATAAAGAAGGGATTAAATATGAAATTAAAGGTCGTCCTAAATCCATCAATTCGATTTGGACGAAGATGAAAAAGCAAGAAGTGAGTTTTGAAGAGGTGTATGATTTGTTTGCCATTCGTATCATCATCGATTCTCCTCTTGAATCCGAAAAGGCTGATAGTTGGAAAGTGTATTCTATCGTGACCGATCACTTTACGCCGAACCCCGATCGCCTTCGAGATTGGATCAGCACACCCAAAGCAAATGGATATGAAAGTTTGCACACTACGGTGATGAGCAAGGAAGGAAAGTGGGTGGAAGTACAAATTCGTACGCGACGCATGGATGAAGTGGCAGAGAAAGGTTATGCAGCGCATTGGAAGTATAAAGAAAAAACAACAGAGAGCGCGTTAGATGAATGGATCTCACGCATTCGTGAGTTGCTCGAAAGTCCAGAGTCGAATGCACTGGATTTTATTGATGATTTTAAATTAAATTTATTTGCAGATGAAATTTTTGTGTTCACTCCAAAAGGTGAAATCAAAACGTTGCCCGTAGGAAGTACCGCTCTTGATTTCGCATTTGAAATCCATTCCGATATCGGTGAGAAATGCATCGGCGCAAAAATAAATCATCGACTTGTTCCTTTAAGTTATAAGCTGAACAGTGGAGATCAAATTGAAATTTTAACTTCCTCCAAGCAACATCCCAAGGAGGATTGGTTGGCGAATGTTGTCACAGCAAAAGCAAAGTCAAAAATCAAAGCTTCTTTAAAGGAGGAGCGAAGAAAGATGGCTGAAGACGGGAAAGAGATTTTTGAGCGAAAGATGAAGAGTTTGAAGATGCACAATAAGCATTATAACGTGAATGAACTTTTGATTTTCTATAAAGTATCCAACCTAACCGATTTCTATCACCGCATTGGAGTAGGTGCCATCGACCTTAAAAATCTTCGTGATTTCTTTGAGAAGAAAGAACCATCTACCACGAAATTGCCGGAGCAAACCGACAAGCAAAAGTTTGACGACTTAGTAAAAGGTATTCGCGGAAATAGTGATATGTTGGTGATCGGGGAAGGAATTGATAAAATAGATTATAAATTATCGCCTTGTTGTAATCCAATTCCCGGTGATGAAGTGTTTGGATTTATTACCATCAATGAAGGAATAAAGATTCATCGTACGAATTGTCCAAATGCAATTCAACTCATGTCGAATTATGCATATCGCATTGTAAAAGCGCGCTGGTTTGGTCAACAACAAATAGCATTCCTCGTGGGGATTAAAATCACAGGAATGGACGATAGAGGTGTAGTTAGCAATATTTCGAAAGTCATCTCTTCCGAGTTAAACATCAACATGCGATCCATCAATATTGAAAGCACCGACGGATTATTTGAAGGGATTATCATGCTTTTTGTTCACGATACAGAACATCTAAAAACGTTAATGAAAAAATTGGCAAAAGTTCCTGGAATTTTAGCCGTAACCCGAATTGATACCACGAAATGAGTAAGTCGACTAAAGCCGCATCCATTCAAGATGAAATTTTTGAAAAGGTGCAAAAAGTATTTACCGATTACCTCGAGCGCGAAGGGTTGAGAAAAACTCCTGAACGCTTCACCATCTTGCGTGAAATCTATTCTATGGATGAACATTTCGATATTGATTCTCTTTTCTTGCAGATGAAAACTAAAAAATTTGTAGTAAGTCGTGCTACTTTGTACAATACGATCGATCATCTTTTAGTTTGTGATTTGGTGACGAAACATCAATTTGGAAAAAACCTAGCGCTCTTTGAGAAGT